>NZ_JBFWIR010000038.1:0-30816 GCF_050255895.1 Parachlamydia sp. | reverse complement strand
GAAACGGTTGAAAAATTAGCCCTGAATATCACAAAGAATGAGCGCTATCGAACTGATGAGGAAGTTGAAATAAGTCATAAAACTCGTTTAAGGCATATTATGACGATTCTTTCAGTTCTCCCTTTTGATGAACACGTGGAAAAAATCATTGGTAACGTCAAACAATATCCTTCGGTTCTGCTCCAAGGCATATCAGCTTCATTAGAAGTGGGAAGTAAATCTTTAACTGTTAGAGATCAGTCTCTCGAAAAATCTAGTAAGTCTTTTTTTATGAATTTAAAAAAAGAATTAAAAGGCGAAGATTTTAAAGGCTACTGGGAAATAATCCTTAACCTGCAACCACAGGTATCAGAAGATTGGCATATTGAGCGAGGGGCTCATGTTTGGAATACATCCATTGCGGGAGACGTCGTCGGAAGTTCTGTTAAGCAAAGACAAACAGCTTTACATCTTTTTGCAAAACAAGAATTCTCCGATTATGCTCAACAATTGGCGGAAAAGCTTCTTTCACAAGCGCCTTATTTATTAAATTTTATTGAAGGCATAAGGAAACATTCTCCATTGGCTGAAGCTGTCAATGCAAACAATGAAGAAATGGTAGCGTGGTTACTTTCAAAAAATCCAGATCTGAAATGTATAAATGATGAAAGAAAAAATGCGTTAAAAATAGCCATTGCTAATGGAAATACTAAGCTGATCGGAATGCTAATAAAAGCGGATCCATCAAGAGAAAGTTGGATTGATGCGGGTCTGATCAAATCTCTTGAAAGTAATGAGATGGCCGAAGACGTTATCAGAAGATTTAACTAAATGCATGAAGAAACCGATATATTTTGAAAGTTTATCGGTCTTCTATCTCAATATTAGCGAGACCCTGGGTCTCGCTATTTCTTTTTAATAAATCGCCAAATGAAAAAAAGGCGATTCAAACGTCAAATGTTCGATTAGCTCGATTTCAGCAAGTCCACGGCAGATGGAAATGGATCCAATGATCATTGCGCTTCCTCCCATCAACAAAGCATAATGTGCTTTTAATTTACTTAATAGGTGGTGGGCTTGCATGGCGAGGAGTAAGGAGGGGGAGGTTAGCAATGCAAAAGCAAAGCCATTCAGCATTCCGATCCATAAATCCCCTGATAAGGCGCACGCAGAAAATACGATCAATGTCTGGCCACATGGCAGTAACACAGTGAAAAAACCGAAAAAGAAAGAGGGCCATGCGCGGTCTTGGAGAATCAAAGTTGTGAGATGCGCATTAAATTTGGCAAGGCGCTTAGAAATCCATAACAATCCAGGATACTGCCAACCCATTAACGTATAGATCCCCATGAAGAAAATCGATCCTCCAAAAAGTAAACTAACACTTTCCATCACATGAAATTTTTTTAGAAGTAGGTGAAGAACTGTTCCCAGTCCTCCAGCAATCATTCCCACCAACATGTAAGAAAGCATTCTCCCAAAAAAATAAAAATAGCGGTAACGATGTTGACCAATCATCAATGTTAAAGGCCCGCACATTCCCATACAGTGAAGATTACCAAAAATATAAAGGGGCAGCATAGAAATGAGTAGAGACATAATGGATCACTTCGATTGAGGGCCGGAGGAAAAAGATTGATTGGCTTCGTAGCGCATTTGCTGAATTTTAGCCATGTCGAGACCTGTATTGCCCGATTTACGCGCATAGGCTTGATAGCCCACAATGCCAAACATAGACATAAAAACGGTAAGCGTTGTGTAGAGTCCCACTTTGTACCAATTAAATTTGAAAATAAACGCTAACATCCGTCTCTCTTGTTTTTTTATGGGAGCGTACAAATTTTTGCTTAAATAAGCAATTTTTTTTAAACGTTCTGTTCTGTTATAAAAAAAAAATGATTTGTTATACGTGAATTTTGGCAAACAGAGCAAAGGGACATCGAATGACGCAACCAGCACCCGATCTTGATTATCAAGCAGAAATGTTAGCTGCTAAAACAAAGCATTATTTGATTACAACCATGGGGCGTATCTCCACAGAAGCAAATAATGACGAGTTTTACCGGGCTTTTTCTTATGCTTTACGCGAAGAGATTATGATTAACTGGTTGGCTACCGCGCGCACTCAAAATTTAAGAAATGTGAGAAAGCTTTATTATATATCGCTTGAATATTTGCCAGGCCGAATTTTATCAAATGGAATCTGTAATCTATCTGCTCAGTCCATTGTTGAGCGCGTTTTGCAAAAAATGAACCGTAGCTATAAAGATATCATAGGAAGGGAATCAGATCCCGCTCTAGGAAATGGGGGGTTAGGAAGATTAGCATCTTGCTTTTTAGATTCTTTGGCGACACAAAATCTACCAGCTCAAGCGTATGGCTTGCGCTATCAATATGGAATTTTTGAGCAACAATTATGGGAAGGGGTTCAAGTTGAAGCTCCCGATTGCTGGCTTTTAAATGAAAATCCTTGGGAATTTAGACGCGACTTACGCAAAGTTGTGGTGAAATACTGTGGCGATACAGAATCCACAACAAATATTCATGGAGATGAAGTTCAAAAGTTAGCGAATTACGAAGAAGTGTTTGCACTTCCGTATGATATTCCGATTATCGGCTACAGCAAAACGCGTGATTTCTCTGTTGTTACATTGCGTTTATGGAGCACTAAAGAATCCCCCCGCAATTTCCAGCTACAACGTTACAATGCGGGAAGTGTTGGGCAAGCTGCTGAAAATACTACATTGACGGATGTGCTTTATCCGAACGACAACCATGAAACGGGAAAGAGGATTCGGCTTAAACAAGAGTTTTTGTTGGTTTCAGCTTCTTTACAAGACATTATCCGCCATTATCTAACTAATCATGACAACTTCCGTTCTTTTGCAGATAAAGTGCGCATTCAAATTAATGACACTCACCCCTCTCTGGTCATTGCCGAGCTTGTGCGGATCTTAACTTTCAAGCATGATATCCCATGGAAAATGGCTGTCGAAATGACACAAGCGTGTACGGGCTACACGAACCATACGATTTTAAGTGAAGCTTTGGAAGAGTGGGATCAGAGCCTATTCCAGTATTTGCTTCCTAGACAATATAAAATTGTGGAACGATTGAATTACGATTTTTGTAACGCTTTGCGATCCAAATTTCCCAATGATGAACACAAAGTTCAGCGGGTCTCGATCTTGGAAAACGGAAAGGTTCGTATGGCAAATCTTGCCATTATGGGATCTCATTCAGTCAATGGGGTCGCAGCTTTGCATACCGAAATTTTAAAGAATTCTGTTTTTAAAGATTTCTACGATTTTTTCCCCGAAAAATTTGTGAATGTGACAAATGGCGTGACTCAGCGAAGATGGCTTTTGGGATGTAATCCGGAGCTTGCCAAATTTATAACGAAGCGGATAGGGGATGGGTGGATCACTGATTTTACACAAATTGCTAAGCTTGCTGAGTTTGCTTCTGATGTGGATTCCCAAGAGGAATTCTTATCCATCAAAAAAAAGAATAAGCAAAAACTGATTGAATACATCAAACAAGAAAATCAGCTGCATACAGCCGATGGGGCAACAGTTTTAATGTCTCCCATTATTGATGCACATTCCCTTTTCGATATTCAAATCAAACGCATCCATGAATACAAACGTCAATTGATGAATGCTCTCCATTTAATCATGCTTTATCAAGAGATATTGGAAAACCCTCATCACAATCGAATTAAACGGACCGCAATATTTGCGGGAAAAGCAGCGGCTGGCTATGAGACAGCCAAGGATATTATTCGCTTAATCTTTTGTATCGCACGTCGCGTTAATAAAGATCCCGCCGTGCATAACTTATTAAAGATTGTATACGTCGAAAATTATAATGTTTCGAAAGCCGAGTTTTTAATTCCTGCTGCAGATATTTCCGAACAAATTTCGACAGCTGGAACTGAAGCTTCCGGGACTGGTAATATGAAGTTGGCGATTAACGGAGCTTTGACTGTTGGGACGGAGGATGGAGCGAATATTGAAATGCGTCAAGAAATTGGGGATCAATGGTGGCCTTTTTCTTTTGGATGTTCCGCTGAAGAAATTCAGAAAATGAAAAGTGAAAATTCTTATCACTCCCGAGATATATATGAAGCGAACCCCCAAATTCGGAAAGCGGTAGATGCTCTCAGGGATCGCTCATTTGCGCAAAACGACGACGAGCACCATGCTTTTAGTGACTTGTATCATAAGCTAATCGAAATGCATTACGGGGGCGCTCCAGATCGCTACTTTACACTAAAAGATCTGGAAAGTTACTATAATGTTCAAAAGAAAGTCGAAACATTGTTTATGGAACCTCTCAAGTGGGCTGAATATGCCTTGCATAATATTGCAGGGATGTCGAAATTCTCGATTGATTATTCGATTAAAAATTACTGTGAAAAAATTTGGGGGCTAGCACCCTGTCCATTAGATTCAGAAATTCTCGACCAGGTAAGAGACGAATTTAGTCAACAAGACCGGTGTCGGATATATTAAGAATGAGAGCCTAAGAACAAAAAGCCGAATGACAGACTGTCGTTCGGCTTTTGTCAATGGATTAAAAATTTGCTTGAGAAGGTTCAGAAGTTGTCTGCATTTCGATTGCGGAATTCGCATTTTCCAGTGCTGAACCAGAAGGTGTCGCCAGTTTAATTCCAGTAAATCCTTGGAAAGCCATCGCCATCAATCCTGATACAATAAACGTAATTCCCATTCCTCTTAAGCCAGGTACCACATCTGAAATAGCAAGCTTTTCACGAATAGCTGCGACAAGAGCAATCGCTAACCACCAGCCCATTCCGGAAGCAAAAACATACATAAGATTGGGAATAAACGGATAATTGCGTGTGACTGCAAACAAGCAAGCTCCTAAGATGGCACAGTTGACCGCAATTAATGGCAAATATAGGCCAAGGGAGCTATACAGCGCTGGAGAAACTTTTTCAATGATGATTTCAATCATTTGAGTAAACCCTGCAATTACCGAAATAAAAAGCAAAAATTCTAAAAAGTTTAAGTCAACTTTTGCAGCATCAATCCCGAAATAACTGAGCCATGAAAGGGCTCCAGGTGCCGTGATAAATTGGTGTACGCACCAATTTAAAATTCCCGCAACTGTTAAAACGAGAACGACAGCGACTCCCAATCCATTGGCTGTTTTGAGCTTTGTCGAGCAGGCTAAATATGTGCACATGCCCAAAAAGTTTGCTAGCAAAAAGTTTTCAATAAATACTGCTTGGATAAAGAGACCTAAAAGATTTAGCGAAGTGTAGTCACCCATTCACGAACCCCGTTATTTTTTATTATAGATGTTGAATAACCAAATCAAGCAGCCAATGATAAAAAAGGCCGCGGGAGGACTCACCATCAATGCGAAGTTTTCATAAGCATTAGGTTGTTCGGGTGAGGCATACCAGCTCAATGGAATGATCTGCTGATTTAGAAGTTGTCCAAATCCGAAGAGTTCTCGAATGGCTCCCACAATGCAAATAACGAACATGTAGCCTAGCCCAGCTCCAAGTCCATCCATGAAAGCAGGCAAAGGACTCACATTCTTCGCCATTCCTTCTGTTCGACCCATCACGATGCAATTTGTGATGATTAAGCCAACGAACACACTCAAGACTTTGGAGACACTGAAAAGATAGGCCCGCAAAAATTGGTCGATAATCGTCACAAAAACAGAGATGATCGCGAGTTGCGTAATCATCCTCACACTATCTGGTGTGATTTTGCGCAATGCAGAAACGATTAAAGAAGAAAAGGCCGTTACAAAGGAAACGGATAGTCCCATTGTGATGGCAACAGACAATCGGTTGGTGACTCCCAAAGCAGAACAGATCCCTAAGACAGCCACGAGAATTTGGTTGCTACTCCATAATTGGCTTGTCAAATAAGACATAGCTGGAGGGTTTTGTTGTGTCATACCACGTTCTCTTTTGTATATAGGTTAGGTTTTTTCTTCATTTTTATTTTCATCATGCACTGCAATCAAAAATGGGCGATAAGCATTTAGCACTTCCCGATAAGCATCTGTCACCCCATTTCCTGTCAGTGTGGCTCCTGCCATCCCATCTACAGCACTTTTAGCTTTAGGTGAGTCTCCTAAAACTTCGGAAACTTTTCCTTTAACAACATAAATTCCAATAGGTGCGCTTTTAAAGTTTGTTTGTCCATCTGGGCTTTCCTGAAAGATATGTTTTCCTGGAAACAGGTTTTGCCACGGAGCTTCCGCTATGTTGGCACCAAGTCCTGGAGTTTCTTTTTGATCGTACCAAGAAATTCCAATTACCGTATTCCCATTTGGTTTTAAGGCGATATATCCATAAATTGCATCCCAGAGTCCATACCCATTGACTGGGATTACGTAACCAATTGGTTTGGCATCTTTTTCATCTGCTTGGTTAGGAAGAATTTCGTAGAGCAAACGATAAGGCTGTTTATAATAGCCACTCTTTTTGTAATCCGCAATGTACTGTTCTTCATTGAGATTAGCCTCTTGAAATGTAAATCGTTTGCCTTTGTCATCCACCAAAAAGGGTTTGAGCCTTTTTTTGTAAATCTCAATCAGTTCCGCACTAGTTGGAATATCTTGCTGTGTACCCGGAACTAAAAGGCCTCCCTTATCAAATTTAGCGGGGATAGATTTGCCTTCTTTGTCTTGCATTAAAAAATAGCCGTCATGGCTTAAAATTTTGGCAGCAATCATCATTTGTTTGCTGCGATCGAGCTCTTGTGCAATTTCTTTTGGTCCAGCTAGAGCACTGGCTAGCACAGAAAGGATGAGTGCACAAATAAAACTCAAAATAACAATAAATGTAATGACTTGCGCATTACTAGGTCCTCTAGGTGCTGGATGGGACATGGCTCAGCCTCCTTTTTCTATAGAATCGTGCAGCATAATAATCAAATAGCGGAGCGAATACATTTCCCATTAATATTGCAAGCATCACGCCTTCTGGATAGGCTGGATTGACCACCCGAATGAGCATCGTGACAATCCCACAAAAGAGCCCATAAATCCATTTGGCCGAATCTAAGCTGGGTGAAGAGACGGGGTCGGTGGCCATGAAAACAATTCCGAAAGCCGCACCTCCTAATAGGAGGTGCTTGTAGGCTGGGAATCCAAAAGTCGCAGGAGCCCACGATCCTTGAGCCCCGGCAAAAAATGAGGAGCCAAATTCAAAAAATAGGGCCGTCAGGTACATTCCCAAGGCCATAGCAACCATGGTTCTCCAAGCTCCTACACCTGTATAAATTAAGAGAATTGCTCCTAAGATGCAAGCCAGAGTTGAGGTTTCTCCCATGCAGCCTAATTTATTGCCAAAGAAAAAGCCCCAGTCGTTGTTTGTTGAACCAATCCCATGATCAAGAGCGGAAAATTGGTAGGCATCTTCATAGTAACCGGGCGATAATCCTAGGCCACCCTCTGTTAAAGGGGATGTCACAAAGTTTTTCATTTGTTCTTGACTCAGCTCGCCTAGAGTCGCTTGATTTGCGCTATGGGCATTCCACTCTGCAAATTTTTCCTGAATCGTTGGGTAGGTGTTTACATTTTGCCCCAGATTATTTGTCGCAATCGCATCCACATGTATGCGTTTGATTTCAGGCGTGACATTAAATTTAGCAAGCGGTGTGGCTTGCGTGTATCCATCTAAGGTGCTAGCTTTAGAATCTTGATTCATTGCAATTAAGCTTTCACGCACCTTTGTCGCATCTGTTCCTACCCATACATTTCCAGACATTCTCCCCGGATAGGTAAAGAAGAGGAATGCGCGGCAAGCGAGCGCGGGATTCACAATATTCATCCCCGATCCACCAAAAACCTCTTTCGCAAAAATAATCCCAACGGATACTCCGACGGCAGTCATCCAATAAGGCAGCGTGGGAGGTAAAATTAAGGCATATAAGATCCCGGTGACTAAAAAACCTTCGGAAATTTCATGCTGACGGACGCAAGCAAAGATGCCTTCCCATAGTCCTCCAACTGCATAAGCAATCAAGGCTTGAGGAAGCAAAGCGTACAGCCCTTCTTTTAGAATTGTTAAATAGCGATTGTCTTTTAGGGCAAAATCGAAATATCCTTGAAAGCTTGTGCTGCTTGAAAGGAATTCATTCATTAATTGGTAGTTGCCACTGGAATATACAAAAGATTGTAAGCCTGTATTCCATATCGCCATGAGGATGCAGGGGATTAAGGCAAAAACGACGATCAACATCCATCTTTTGACATCAATGGCATCTCGAATGTGAGGACCTACTTTTGTGTTACAGGGAGCTTCATATAAAAATGTATCGCCCGCTGTAATAAGAGGACGTATAGGATGTAAAGGCTTCCCTTTTTCAGCAAGGGAAAGTTGGTAATCTAAAAACTTCCGTAGCATAAGTATGGTTTCCGACTTGAGCTTTTTTAACCGAATGCATCAACTGGTACCTCCTAGATATAAGGAGCAGATCAGGGTGCAAATTGGGTTTTATCTGCAAGGGTACTGAATTTTTTCCAAAAGTCAAATTAAAAAAAACAACTTAAAATGTTTTAGCCCTTCGGATGTTTCAGGTGGTTTTTTTTGGAACCGATCCATAAAATTCGATTAGGGCATGTCAAAGAAAAGAAAATGAAGGAATCATGGTAGTAAAAGTCGGCATACGTATTTTTTTGGGTATTTTTATCGCATGCAGCCTCCTCTTTTTTTTTCAAAAGCCGATTTTTGGAGCGCTAAGTGAGTGGTATTGTCAGAAGTACTGTGAATCCCGTTTGAATGGGTATTTTAAATATCGAGAAATGGCCTTTGACAATGGGTATTTTGTTTTTCATGATGTGAAAGTTGCCCATGCAGATTCGCAAAAAGAACGCTTTTCAGCTCGTCAATTAAAAATTCGGCCTATTTTTTCTTGGATGCCTCTTTATCTAGATCTTTCTGTGGTAGCTGAAGAACCACATTTTTACTTGTTGCAAAATGAAGAAGATTTGCTCTCTGGGATGTCTCAGGGCAAGCCCCATCCATTATTTAAAATTCAGGGGTCGGTCATTCTTAAAAACGGGCGAATTACCTATGCCTCGGGCTTAGAACAGGCTTTTTTCGATTTTGAAGGACAGCTGCAAGCCGATAAATCTTTGCAGATCCTTTTAAAGATGGGATTTTCATCAAATGATCGTGATGCAATCCAATTTAAAGGGGCCTCACGCTTAAAAGAAGGAGAACATCGTTATGCATGTGAATTCAACGCTGTCGACTGTGCGCAACTGGCGACCTTCTGGAAGCACCTTTCTCCTTCGACAGATACCTTGGCTATTTCTCAAGGTCAAATGAATGGAGAGATCGCTTTTAATCTAATGAAGGGAAAAGCCCCTTCACTTGAAGGAAATCTCAAGGCTCATCATATTGCTCTCGCTTTGCCTATGTTGGGGTTGAAAGGTGAAGTTGGCGAATTAAATATCCAATTAGATCGTCATGAATCTCCTGCAAAGAAATTTGCTCGCAATCCTTTTTGGAAAACTTTTTTTAATCTCATTGGAACTATTCAATTATCAAAAGATTCTTATTTGGCAAGTTTTGAGGGGGATAAGCTTTTGTGGGAAGTCAAGGATTTCCAAGGAGGACTTATCTTTCTTCCAGAGCAAGGATTGATTGTAAATGGGGATGGCATTTGTACTTATTGTGATAAAATTGTGCCTTTACATCTAGAGGGGAAGTCCACGATCACGGCAGAGCAAAGTGTTTTTGAGATGAGTTGCTTTGCTGACACATCTTTAAAGTCTCCTTCAAAAATTCAGTTCAGTATTCAAAATTTTCATCAACCCAGTGCAAAAGCATGGCTAGATATTCAAAACTTTGAGGTCAATCAGATTGGTATACTTAATCAATTTTTTCACAAAGTTTATCCTGTCGAATTGTTAGCAGGCTCTATCGATGCTTCTTTGTTTGCCCAATTGGATTCTTTTAAAATTAGCGAAATTAATTTAAGACATTTTTCAGCTCGAGATTTTAAATTCTATATTAAGCCTTGGAGAGCCACATTTGAATGTGATTTGATGAAAGGGGCATTGCTCTTGAATCCTAAAGAGTTTCCCGTGTTGGGACAATCCGAAGCGGAGTGCTCGATTTCAAATGGTGAGCTGCATATTGTTGGATTTGAAGAAAAAGATTGGCGCCTTCATGAGATCAATACGAGATTCAAAATTGAGCAGGGGACCTTGCAAAAGTTTCTTGCCGAAGGAAAGATTGCTGGCTTAGCCGGATTTGTAGAGGTGGATTGGTTATCTCCTGATGAAATGATGAAGTTACAATTTCATGGGAATGCCCAAGAAGTTGTCAGTCTATTCCCCGATTATCTCAAAGAAAAAATAAACGACACCTTTGTTTCGGATCAGCTTGTCATTTCTGCCGGGGTAAAAAGACAATCGCATGCGAGAAGACAGGTGGAAGGTTCGATTCATTTTTTTGAAAAATCGAAAGATGGAGCCGATACGATTTTATTTGGCTTTGCGGTGGAAAGTGAAAAAATCCCGCGTTCATTAAGTGAAGTACAAGATAAATACGAGGAATTTTTAAGAGCGAATTTTCCAGAAAATGAGTTGCAAAATCTTGTAGAAGTACATCTTTTAACTGAACAGAAAATTTGTGGTTTAGTATTGCGAGATGGGTGGTTTGAAGCAAAAGAGCTTAATTTATCTAAGTTTGTTTCACCCTTTGTTTTGGGGGCTTCCTCTTTAGAATTGCGGGGAACTGGGGACTTTTCTGGAATCTTTGACTCTCGCAATCTGATGATTTCTTACCAGGCCTGTGAGCTAGCATTAGAGTGCGAATCGTTCCTTATAGAGGTCAAAGAAACTGTCCGGGAAAAAGTGTCGATGGCCAGTTATCCCGCCATTCACTATTTTAATTTTGAGGATGGTTCACAATTTGGCTACTTACCGGTTCAACAAGGATCCTATTTTCAAAAGTATAACGAACTCCTTTTCGAAGAAATTAATGCCTCTATTTTTTTTGATCGCTCACAGATTCATATTCGTCATATCGAATCTTTTTCTGACGGCATTTTCTTTGGTGGGGCCATTGATATCGATTTTTCTGGTCGGCAAGCAGGCATCTATGATGTGGTGATTCATTCGGATATTATGAATGGGAAAATTTCTCAGATTCAAACATTCCTCTCAAGGTTTATGGCACCTTCTCCATTTTTGAAAATGCCTATGGAAGGGCTCGTTTCTTATCGGCAAAGAGGGGGGATGCTGAATCTAACGTTTTCTCCTGAAACATATACGGTTATAGCTAATGTGGAAGGCGCATTGACGGATGGCAAATTGCTTTGGGAAAATGACCAAATGCGCTTTCAAGATTTTTCCTTGCATTTTGATTATGATCATCAAGCCAAATCCATTATTTTTTCTGATTTGGAAGGGGTTTTTCTTGTGGGAGCAGCGCATCAATTAGAAGAGTATGATGTTATTGGAGATTATATCCGCTTACTTGATTATACCCAAAATCAAGCAGAATTTGATGTTTGGATTAGTGATAAAAGTCGGGATATATTACGCGTTGTGGGAAATTCATCGAATCGGATGAATCTGACGGGTGACAAAGTCATCCAGTTTACTTTTGATCATGAGTTGACTCATTTTGGTGATGTGCACCCCAATGCTTTTGATTTAACGTTAAAGGAAGATTGGCAAATTGATGATTTAAATTTCGAATTCGGGTTTAACATCAGTACTCTCGTACACGACTTTCAAAGATTAAATCAAACTGGTTTATTTTTTCCCTTAAAGAGTTCTGCTAAGCTACTCGACCAACTCAAGAAAACACAAGGCGAGTTTCAAGTTGCAATTCGTTACGATAAAATCGCGGAACAGTACAATTACCAAATGTTAGGAAGCCATTTGGTATGTGATGAAAATTATCATTTTGACTCCTGCCTCCTAACAGGTCGTAAAAAAGGGAGTGCGTGGGCTATTGATCAACTTCAATTCGATCAACTTTCGTTATCTGCAGATATTTTGCGAAAAGACTATGGTTGGAATGTTAACTTCTTAGGCATTCGTTTTGATAATGCTTTATTAGCAGGTTTAGAAGGGATTTATTATGACCAAAATAGTTCTTTTAAAGGGAAATTAAATCTTTTGGAGGTTGATCTTGGGAATCTTCCAAAATGGAAAATTTTTCAGAAGATGATCCATGAGAATCTTGTGGATGGGAAAATAAATGCAGCTGGAGAGGTTCGCATCCAACATTTGGAAGAATCCAAAGATTGGCGGGTTGAGTTATTACTTCAAACGGACTTTAAAAATTTTTCTGCGAAAGGAATAAACTTTGATCAGACAGAAAAAGTATTTTGCCATTTTGTCTCAGACCGGGGAATGACGCTTAGAAATTTCAAAACCGCTTTTTTACATGCCAAAGAGCGAAATCCTAAGGTGGCGATCGATATTGAAAAGATGGATTTTGATTTTAAGAATGGTGAAGCCGCTATTCGAGGTTGTGCGTTTTCTTTGCCTGCAAACAATCTAGAATGGGCAGTTGAAAACTTCCAACAGGCTTTTCCTGATTTTATCAGTCATACATATGGTGAGGAAATCAAAAAAATCAAGAGTTCTGGAGAGGTGCAGGGAAAACTAGATGTGGATTTTGCTTTGCCTCATATAGCGTTTCATTTGGAGATGCAGGACGGGACTTATCGGTTTTATGACAGCGAATATGTGTGTAAAAACCTGAGTTTTGAAAAAGATCCATTTGAGAGCAAAGTTATTTTTCAATCCCCTTATAACGATCATCTTTTTTGGGTTTTGGTCCGTTCTTCAGCACCAAAACATGATTCTGGGGAAATGTTGATTTCTGAGCATTATCCTGAGCATCATTTTGAGAAAAAAGTTGGCGTTCAATTGCTATGGAGAGACACTCTTTCTGAAGGGTTTATTATTGATCGTGTAGAAGGATCTCTTTTAGGAAGCTCTGTACATTTAGCAAGAGTTCCTTCGGCATCTACTGATAGAGTTTATGAAGGGACGACTCTGATCCAGATTGATCAAGCGTTGAGATATTTGCCTAAAAATCTGTTAGAAAAGGCTCAAAATTGTTCTTTAAATGGGACTTGCACCTTAAGTGGACAATGGATCTTACAAAAAGATTCTTTAGCCTCTGGAGAAAATCTTTACTTTGTAGGGCAGCTATACGGGGAAGATCTTGTTTTTAGAGAGTGTCTCTTCGATTCGTTAACTGCAGAAGTTGAATATCACCAAAATGAAATCGCATTCAACAATGTGCAGGTGAACGATCCTGCTGGGAAATTAGAAATTGCACAGATGTCTTTGAAAGCAGAGAATGAGGACGTGATTTTAAATATCCCTCAAGTCAATGTTTCCGATTTTCGGCCCAGCATTTTGCGCGATCCTAGTGGCATGATAACCACCCCAGCTACGCCGTTTGTGATTCGGCATTTGGAAATCCAAAATGTACACGGAAGCTTAATCAATTCGGATCAGATTACGGGGAAAGGCAAATTCACTTTTACAAATTCTAAAAAGAAAGTCTTGCCCAATACAATTTTTGCTATCCCTGGTGAAATTTTATCCCGTATTGGATTAGACGTCACGGTTCTGACTCCAGTAATGGGAAGCATTTATTACAAAATTAAAGATGGGAAAATCTATTTTACCCGTTTTAAAGATCTATACAGCAACGGGAGATTGTCGAAATTTTACTTACCGAACACATCCTATCAGTCATACATGGATTTTGATGGCAATCTGCACGTTCAAGTGCGCATGAAGCAATACAACCTGCTCTTTAAATTAGCGGAGTTACTCACAATAACGGTGCAAGGGACCGTGCAAAAACCCAAGTATTCTTTGCAAAAACAACCTCAATCTGAACATGAAGTGCGAAAATAGCTTAAGCTAAATTAAGCCCATAGTTTTTGATCTTTTTGGGCTTCGGCTTAATCCCAAAAATTTTATTAAAAATAAAGCGTATTCCACTTGGTTTGCCTGTTCTGCCCACGAAAAACCTTTTTGTATACCCGAGTACAAAGACTGGAGGAAATAGAAAAAAGCTAACGGTTTTTCTAATGAGCTCAACCTTTGCTCTCCAGGCTTGGCTGCTAAAATTTTCAACTTCAGTGGCCATTTCCGTGTAATAAGTTTCCGGAGATAAATAGTAGAAACGGCCATGCGGATGTAACTTCAGAGCAGGATGGTCAATATTTGCAGTCCCTAGAGTCGTGCACCTAACTTTATTAATTGCTTCTTTTGCCATATCGAATCCAAGAAATGCACCACCTGCCCCTGGAATAGAGTCTTCATAACTAAAAAAATAATTGACGGCAATGCGAGGGTTCGTGCTCAAGTAATTACCGGCTTCTGTTGCGTCTTTTACGCTAGTAGCTGGTGCATCAAACGAGATAATATGAATGTCTCTATTAGGCAATGCAGGCCTATCAGGCGACTTAGATCTTTTTTTAAGGCGATTGATCAAAAAAAGCTGTGCATGAGTTCCACCGAGGCTATGACCTAAAACTTTTAAAGGAATGTCGAGATTACTAAATAATACCTCGTTTTCTTCCTTAATCCCTTTCCATCTATAGGAAGGAAAATAGCCAGGTCCACCCATCCAGGAGTCGTCAAGGACTGTTTCAATGCATTTTTGTTGGGTAGGAATTGTTGTTGTACTGCGGTAAGCCAAAATCTCAGGAAGCTGGATTCCACCTTTGTGCAACTGGGATAAATGGAGGGCGACTTTAGAGCCTCCTGGCTCAATTCTTTTCTTAATGAGGTACCAGTTAGACCCATTATCATCTGAAATTTCGGAAGGGGAGGGGACTAACATTCCTTCGGAAACGGTTAATTTGGGAAGTGCCTTCGCATAGATTTCATCACTTGCTTTTGGGATATTTTCATTAAACACACGTTGAGAAAGCGTCATAATGGTTTGATAGAGCTGCAAACGCCCCCTATCTTCCACATCCTTAGGGTAGTGAAAATATAGTGAGGAGAGAGGCGGGTATCCTGTAATGATCCCTTCAATTCTTTTTCCTTGAAACATGAGCTCTAGTTCATCGGCATTCAGTAAGGTTGCTTTTGAAAATAATCCATGCAATTCATGGGGTAGTTCATCGTATGCTTTAGTTAGATGATCTTCACAAAGGGTTATAAGCATTTTTTTTAAGGCTTCATCTGAATCCGTTCCTAACAGCTCTGCCAATTTCCGTTTTTCGCGTAGTGGTAGAATTTCCGATGGGGCACGATACAAGCAAACTTGTTTCACTCTGTCCCAAGTGAGATAAAGATCTTCTGCATAAGAATCTGCAATGCCGAGCGAGATCTTATTAATCATGCCAGCTGTTAAAGGCTTTCCTTTTGCGTGAAGGTTCCGCATGTTTATATGATATCTTTGCAAGGTACGATCTACTCGTTCTTTTCCCCATTCTTCAACAAAAGATGTATAGCACTTCGAGATCGCGTTTCTATTTTCGTTTTTTATTTTCTTTCTGAAAGCGCGAAAACAGGATTTTTGGGTTTTGTAAGCTGTGGAAGTCTCATCAAAAATAATACGATCGGATTCCTTTTTTGCCAAACAAGCGACTTGGCGGGGGCCATCTAAATGAGATGCGATACATTTACGATAAATTTTCCGAACTCTCCCGGCAGTTAGTTTAGTCCCTTTGTCATATTTAGCTTGAAGTTTTTCAAGAAGCTTTGGTTGGGCATCGAGATGAGCTGTGTTTTGGATTAGTTTCATAAAATGAGAGAGCGTTTCTTCATTTTGCTGATGAATTTTTCTCCGTTTAGTGCCTAAAGTCCAAAAGGAGCTGGGGGAAATTTCAACAGAGTAATAAGGCTTGTCCTTGATTTCCTTTGTGCTGATTTTGAGAGGTGTTGATTTTGCACAGCCATCAAATGCTTCAAAAATTTGACCAAAACTTAATTGCATAAAAAAAACTCAATAGAAATTAAAAATAATAAAAACTATAGTTTATAACCTGTTTGTTAAGATAATATTAAGATTAAAGTAAAGTAATATAATAAAGTAGCAAAGAAAGTTTTTCTACGTGAAAAATTTAGGCCATTTTCCAACTCTTGAGTTGTTTTAAGGGATAAAGTATAGTGAAAGGATTACAATGATATGTTTTGAATTTTGAGAGGAAGCAGGACTGTTATATTCTTTATCCTCAAATAGATAAATCAAACATGACAAATAAAGATCGATACATTCGTTTTCAACAGGTAGTGAATCTAATGAAAAAAAATTTACGTCTAGGCAGTGCAGCGCTTTTTGTACTCTTATGTTTTGGTATAGCTAGAGGATATTACAATTTAACGGATGATTTCCGGATAGGCAATTATATGCATGAAGTTCCTTATCATGCAGCTTGGGAAAATCAGCCCTTATCTCATGAAGAGCAAGCTAATTTAGACAAAATTTTGGATCAAAAATTTGAATACCTTGGAAAAGGAGCTCAATCATTTGCCTTCATCAGTGAAGACGGTAAATATATTTTGAAATTATTTAAATTTAAACATTTGAAACCTTCATGGCTCGTAGAATGGCTTCCTCCAGTAGGGATTTTAAATGAGATTCGTGAGAATGAGCGTATTAAAAAACTTGAAAAATTAGAAAGTGTATTTAATGGATATAATCTGGCGTATGACTGCCATAGAAAAGAGAGCGGCTTGCTTTATGTTCACTTGAACCGGGAGACCTGTCCAGGAAAAATTGTACATATTACGGACAAATTGGGATTGCCGCATCAGCTTAACTTAAGTGAAATCATCTATGTGGTCCAAGAGAAAGCTGTTACCACACGTCAGGAAATGACCACTTTGCTTTCCAAAGGATTTGTGTTAACTGCGATTGATCGAGTAAATCAAATCTTTGATCTTTATTTGCAAGAGTACGCCAAGGGGATTTATGATCGAGATCATGGCGTGATGCATAACACGGGTTTTGTGCATGGGGAAACCGTTTATCCGATTCATTTGGATATTGGAAAGCTATCACCTTCAGACAACATGAAAAATCTTGAAGTTTATCGTAGTGATCTTATGAAAATTGTGGCTAAGTTTGATTTATGGTTCAAAGAAAATTATCCCCAATATTATCCAGAGCTTGTGCAAGCCATGGAAAATCGGCTCTCCACTATTTTTGGCGAAGAGTTTTCTCTCCAATCCTAGCGGGAATGAAGAAGTGGGTGGGAAATGGATTAAATTTAATTTATCCCCCCATTTGTTTGGAATGTGAAGACTCTCTTCAAAATTCTAGCAGTTTGTTTTGTGATGACTGCCATGAGCAGCTTTCCCTAATTGATCCCACTGAACGCTGTCATTATTGTTTTGAGTCAAAACATGATTTTCGATCAGGGGTGAGCCTTTGCAAAAGATGTTCCCTCCATGCCCCTCTATTTCGGGGTGTCGGCGCGGCTTTTGATTATGAAGGTCCTGCGGCAACTCTAGTGAAACATTTAAAATATTTAAATAAACCCTATTTAGCAGAGGGCGCTGGTGCTTTTTTGGCTTACCAGTTTTTCCAGTTGCAGTGGCCTATTCCTGATTTGATCATTCCTGTCCCTTTATCTTTTATGCGAAATTTATCTCGTGGATACAATCAAGCTTTTTTACTGGCAAATGCGCTGGGAAACATTCTCAACTGTCCAGTAGCACAGGTTCTAAAAAGAAAGAGCGGTGACTACAGTCAAGCCGCATTAGACCGGAAACAACGTATGACATTAGAACAGGAAAGTTTTTTTCTCCAAGAAAACGGAATCATTCGTGACAAAACGCTTTTGATTATCGATGATGTTCGCACTACAGGCGCCACATTAAATCGTTGTGCGGAAACATTATTAACGGGATATCCAGCAAAAATGTATGGGCTTACGCTTTGTCATACGGATTATGAAGGCGATGGTTCTCCACGATTCAGGGAGAAGCGCGATTGAAAATTAACTTAAAATAAGTTTGAGGCACCATTCCTGTCACATAGTTATGTCCTTTCCCATGAATTTCATAGAAAATATTTGTTAATGCCACTAACCGATTTAAACGTAGCTGAACTTCCTCACTAGAAATTTCTTCATCTTTGCTTTTTACTACACATGCAAGATGTTGTGCAATGAATGGGCGTTTTTGGTTGTCTCTATAATCATTTAAAAGGGCACCAAGCCAACTCTGCTCAGCCTTTAAGACAATGGAAAATAGCTTTGAGCTTTGATCGAAGCGATTAGCTACTTTATTTAAGTGTAGTTTTTTGCAGATAGAAAAAAGCTTACTAGAAACACGTCCTGACAAACTATTTTTTTTACAGAGGTTCTTGCTGAAAAAGGAAGGCGTAAAATGTTCCTGCAGTTTTTTTTCAACTCCATGTCCTACAGATTTCTTTAATATTATCACATACGCGGGAGGCTTCTCTTCGACTGATTCTTCATTATATAAAGGATTAATCAATGGATATATGTTAGAAAAAATCTTTTCACCCCAAGCCAAACTCATAAAAACTCCTTATTTTGCTTAAAAAAAATAAGTGTTTTTTTGTTATTTCACAAGTGAATTCTCAAATTCTTATCTTTTAAGTCGCCTTCAACCCTCGTATTTAATGTTGAAAGTTTATATTTTTTTAAATTAAAAGCTTAGTGTTTATTTACTAGTTAATGTTCGTGTGATACTGTGTTTACTTATTAAAAATAAGCACGAGGAAGGTTATGCCTTATATAAATTTAACGCATGCAACAACACATGCTCTTGGAAATTATGTTCATAAAAATTGGGTACACTCTGAGAACACAAATTTTTTTAAAAAACACGTTTTAGCAAGAGGTTTACACTTAACTTTGGTTCCCTCTTCTATTGTGACAAGTGTTATTGATACCACAATAGGTTTAGGTATTGGGATAGCAGTTTTAGCTACAGTCGGGAAACATGAAAAAATGACTCGGTTTGCATTTAATCATGTTTTTTGCGCTTCCAAACTGGCAGTTTTTCCATATGTAAACTTTTTACAGGCAATTAATCCTAAAATCCACTTCCTTTCAAATGAATATGGAAAACACGCAAATTTTGCCATTGAGGCCAAAAAATGCATGATTAGTAACGAAGGGTTTGGATTCACATCCGATCCGTTCAATTTTCGATTGCGGAAAAAAGCTAGCGAATATTGTGATGCAAATAGTTTTTTTAAGAGACATGTAGCTTCTAGACTCACCTATGCCTTATTAGCTCTTAGTTGCGTTGTAACGAGAATAGCTGATGGAATTATCGGAGTGCCCATTGCAGCCCTTTCAATCTTGACTGCAGGGAAGTTTGTGTTTCTTAATAATTTAGCGTATAGAACTCTTCAAGCTCCAAGCATTGTAGGTGATCTTTTTTATTGCACGATAAACTGTATCAATCCTTGGACGGGAACATTGAAGGCCTAATTTTTAGTGACAAGCTCAAATGAAAAAAAATAACTTAATCTTTGAGCTTGTTGCTCTCTTGTAGCACTCGTTAAGGAGTCTTTAGGCTAAATAATGGTCATCAAATCTTTCAAGTAGATAGTCTTCTAAATGATTTTTTAAAATATCAGGATTAACGATTTTTGCCTGATGATTTTCTATCAAAAATTGCGCATTTCCCCCTTCCCACAAAGGAATTCCCTTTAAAAGTTCCATTTGATCACCTGAAGAATTTGTTGCTTCTGAATGGATAAGGATTTGTCCTTGTACAACGTTTTTTACTTCGTGAGAAGCTTGTGCACCAGTTCGAATGATTGCAATGTCGCTACGATACATCAGAGAGGCAATTTCTGATGCATTTTGAAAGGTCAAGGGAATTATTTTAATATGTGGATTTTCACATTGTTGAGATTTGATTAGGTCTGCAACTTTTTTAAATAAGGTTTCTTGTTGAGGGATGTGCTTATTGCAAAAAACGAAAAAGTAAATTTTTTTATTTTTTGTTTTGGCTATTTCTTCTAACTTAAGCACACTTGAGACATAGTTGAACGTGGCTTTTTCAGCAACTTGACTTCCAAGCATTAAAGTCATGACTATATCGTCGCTTTTTACGGGAATATGGAGCAATTTTTGAGGAGAGTCCGGGTTTATACAAGGCCCTAATTCGTCGTGCAGAGAGCGCAAAATCGTAAGCTCTTCTTCCGTATTTATGGCGATTGCTAATTCGTTTGGCTTAGGAGGACAATCTTTGTATGCTAAAAACTCTTTTCTAATAGGAGAGTCTGCATACACAATCTCACCTTTCATGAGGGATAAATTGCAGAATTTTTTCCAGAAATTTTCTTCTTCTTCCGAGGTTTTAAGGGACGGGTTAATAGAGATGAATTTGAAAATTTTTTTGTCTTTTTTACTCAGCTTTTTTATGTAACGATGATAGTACAAAGATTTTGCGTTGGGTAATTCGATAAAGATTTTCCAAACAGTGATGACTTTTTTTTTTCGAAATAATCGATAGATAAAATTGACTGTTCGAGCTGCTCTAACGATAGGGCGGGTTCCAATGGCTTGCGTGTCTATAATTTTATCGATGTCGTAACGTAACAAAACGTAGCAAATACGAAAGTAAATAGGAACGCTAAAAAGAGCTTCTGCAAATCCTTGGCGTTTAGCTAATTTAATTTGCTTTTTGACATTTCCTTGCTTTTGGGCTTTGTCCCAACTATTTGTGCAGGCTTTTCCAATCTTTCCTAATGTTCCAAAAGTGTTAATCTCATAGCAATCTCCCGGATGGGCAGACTTGATGGCTAAAGCCGCGATTTTGTGACCTGCTCCACCGGCTGAAGAGATTAATGCCACATCAAAAGTTGTTTGAGAAAAGGGAGTCAAACTTAATATGTCAATTTTTTTTGTCATTAATAAATCCTTAAATAAACTTTTTTAAGTTACATTTAAATAGTTTATTAATCAAGAAAAAGAAAGTTTATAAAAATAATATTAAATTATGATTATATAAAAAGTTTGATGAAATCTTGAATTAAAAGTTCATCGAGCCGAAAAGGATTCTGGAAGAGTTCATAAATAGATGTAACACGATTAGAATCAAATTGAGTGAGCAGATTGTGCTGAAATTTTTTGAATAGAAAAGGAAATCCCTCAAATCGACGACGACGATGTCCCAAAGGATATTCGATTTCAATAAGGGGCGTTATTTCTCCATTCGTAAATGTAATTTGCATAGCGTTTGCAATCGAACGTTTTTCTGGATCAAGGTAATCCCTGGAATATTCAGGATTTTCTTTGACAATCATTTTGTTTCGTAGAAAATCGATACGTGGATCTTTGGCGGTCTCGCCTTCATAATCTTCGGCTTGTAATTTACCAAAAAGCAATCCAATTGCCACCATATATTGTAGACAGTGATCTCGATCCGCAGGATTATGCAAAGGACCCTTTTTATCAATAATACGGATCGCCGATTCATGTGTTAAAATAATGATTTTGTCGATTTCGTCTAAACGATTTTGAATGAGCGGATGTAATTGGAATGCACATTCTATTGCCGTTTGCGCATGGAATTCAGCAGGAAAAGCAATTTTAAACAGCACATTTTCCATGACGTAACATCCGAGTGGTCGTTCAAGTTGGATAGGCTTCCCACCAAAAAGAACATCGGATACACCCCATTTTTTTGCAGATAAACCGAGAGGATAGCCCATTTCCCCTTGTAGAGCTATCCAAGCAAATTGAACACCACGACTTGTTGCATCGCCAGCAGCCCATGATTTACGTGATCCCGTATTTGGAGCATGTCGATATGTTCTTAAAGGGCCTGCATCGATCCACGCATTAGAAATGGCAGAACACAGTTGTGCATGGTTAGCTCCTAAGAGGCCGGCTGCGACAGCGGCAGAGGCTATTTTTACTAAAATGACATGGTCAAATCCAATGCGATTGAAGCTTGTATTTAAGGCTAAAACCCCTTGAATTTCATAAGCTTTAATCAGTGCGAGTAGTAAGTCTTTGACTTTAAGAGGAGCTTGTTTTTGCGAAACATAATCAATAACGGAGAGAAGAGCTCCGAGGTTATCTGATGGATGTCCCCATTCTGCGGCTAACCATGTGTCGTTAAAATCAAGCCAACGGATCATGGTTCCAATGTTAAAGGCAGCTCGGATCGGATCGAGAACATGGGGCGTTCCAGGGACTCGACTGCCGTGTGGAACAACTGTATTTGGAACGACAGGGCCTAAAAGTTTTGTACATTCTGGAAAATTTAAAGCTAGTATTCCGCATCCCAGCGTGTCTGCCAAACTGAGGCGTGCATTTGTAAACGCTTCTTCGGAAGGATTTGTATAAGTTAAGACATATTCGGCGATATCAGCAAAAACTTGATCCATATCCAACACCATAAGCAGGGGAGATGGCGATCTCCCCATTTGATTAACGTTCTGAAATAGGTTTGAAAGGCTGCAATGTGGGGCCAATGTAATTGCTGATTGGGCGTATCAGTTTGTTGGCAATGCGTTGTTCCATTAAGTGTGCGGACCACCCGGATATCCTAGACATGACGAAGAGGGGAGTAAACATGGGAGTAGGAATTTCACAAAAATGATAAGCCACTGCACTGTAAAAATCTAAATTAGGAAAGAGTTTTTTCTCCCTCCACATCACTTGCTCTATCCGTTCTGCGATAGGAAAAATTTTGGTGTCTCCCGCTTCTTGGCTGAGTTCTTTTGCCCAGCGTTTAATGATGTTAGAACGAGGATCTGATGTGGTGTATACGCGATGTCCGAAGCCCATGACCAGTTGCTTATTATGCAACATGTTAAGAATTTCTTCTTCGGCTTCATCAGGTATATTAAATTGTGAAATAAGTGCCATCGCCCACTCATTCGCTCCTCCATGCAGGGGGCCTCTAAGCGCTCCAATGCCTCCACAGATAGCTGAATAAAAGTCTGAAAGCGTACTTGCAATTGTTCGTACAGTGAAAGTTGACGCATTAAATTCGTGTTCTGCATAAAGAATCAAAGAAACATCTAAGCAGCGGCGTTGCATTTCACTGGGTTTTTTCCCTTGGATTAAATGCAGAATGTGACCCGCTAAACTTTCCTCTTGTGTGTCTAAAGAGCGAGATTGTTTTGTTTTTTGATAATGATCCCAATAGGCTAGCATGGAACCAAAACTTGCCAGTAAACGATCCGCGATTGCATATTTTTCTGTGAGGGGAGTCTCTGGTTCAATATTTCCCAAAAACGAACAGCCAGTTCGTAAAACATCCATCATGTGCGTTTGGGGTGGAATGCGTTGTAAAACTTCTTTCAGCGATTCAGGAAGCGTGCGCATTTTTTTTAGCTTAGCCTTATAAGCTTTTAATTCTTCTCCGTTCGGAAGAGATCCTCGAAGTAAAAGCCACGCGACCTCCTCGAAGGTCGTTTTATCAGCCAGATCTTGAATGGAATAGCCCCGATAAAGAAGACTTGCATCCTCTGCCGAGCAAAGGCAAATAGCGGAGTCGCCTGCAACAATGCCTGCTAATCCGCCTACTTTTTTCTTTTCTTGTGCATTTGTAGACATCAAAAACCTTTAAGTTGAGAGTGGGTTAATTGCCTGTTCAGCCTGTTCGTAATTGAGGAATTTGTAAAGTTCTTGACGTGTCTGCATGAGAGGAATGGATTGTTTTTGTGAACCATTTTTCTTGATATCTCTCATCACATTTAACGCCGCTGCATTCATGGCACGATTAACAGATAAGGGATAAAGCGCCATGTCAATACCTACTTGAGCAAGTTCACTTAAATCAAAAGAAGGGGTTTTACCAAACTCCGTTAAGTTTGCAAGAATGGGAACAGTGCAAACTTCTTTAAACATGCGGTATTCTTCAAGTGTGGTAGCAGCTTCTACAAATAACATTTCGGCTCCAGCTTCAACATAGGCGACACAGCGATCAAGAGCGGGTACAAGGCCTTCTACGGCGATTGCGTCAGTCCGCGCCATCACCACAAAATAAGGATCCGTTTTTGCGTTCAAAGCCGCTTTAATTCGATCGGCCATGATTTTTTTTGAGACCAAAGATTTTCCTGATCGATGTCCGCACCTTTTTTCGGGAATTTGATCTTCAATGTGTACAGCTGCGGCACCCATTTTGATCATCCTTTTAATCGTGCGTTCGATCATCAAGGAATGTCCCCAGCCTGTATCTATATCCACGAGCAAGGGTAAATCCACCGCATCCGTTAATCGATCCACTTCATCAACAACATTATCCAAAGTTGTTAGTGCTAGATCGGGCAAGCCATAGATGGAATTTGCTACACCTGCTCCCGAAAGATATAAAGCTTTAAATCCGACTTGCTTAGCCATTAAAGCGATATAGGCATTGGCCACTCCAAGAATTTGAAGAGGAGATTCTTCGGCCAATGCTTGTCTGAATTTCATACCAGGACTATCCATTGCACACTCAATTAAAGTTTTATTTTGGTTATGGGAATTTTGCCATTTATATTCAAGAATTTGTTTAAAAAACCGTGTTTCATGTAAATAAATGATTTGCGTAAGGGGGTGGTTTAAGTTACCTTGAATATGAACAGGAGACGAACCAATGGAATTAGTCAAATTTGAAAAACATGCCAATGTTGGGATTCTAACAATTGCAAGACCAGAAGCTTTAAATGCATTGAACCAAGAAACCTTATATGCCATTCTTCATGTTTTACATGAGGAAGCTTCTCCCGAAAATATTCGGGCCCTGATTTTAACGGGCGAAGGAGACAAAGCGTTTATAGCAGGAGCTGATATCAAAGAAATGCTGCCCATGGATCATCTGGGAATGAAAGCTTTTTGTGAACTAGGGCAAAGTGTGGCTTTGATGCTTGAGCAAGCTCCTTATTTAACTTTAGCCGCTGTGAATGGTTATGCATTGGGTGGAGGGTTAGAAATGGCACTCGCCTGTGATTTTATTTATGCGAGTGAAAATGCAAAACTTGGATTACCGGAAGTCTCTCTAGGAATTATCCCAGGATTTGGAGGAACACAAAGATTGTCACGTGCAGTTGGAACCCGACGAGCCAAGGAACTCATTCTATCAGGAAAAATGATTAATGCTACTGTCGCCCACCAAATCGGTTTAGTCAATCATGTTGTCGAAAAAGAGAAACTACTTTCAGAGTGTTTATTAACAGCTCAGACGGTTGCGTCACAGCCCCCTTTTGCGGTTATGCAAGCGAAAGCGGCGATTAATTGTGGCAGCTCCATGGGATTGCTCGAGGCCTTAGAACTAGAAAAAAACATGTGTGCAGTAGCTTTTGCGACACCAGAAAGAAAAGAAAAAATGAGTGCTTTTGTGAACAAAAAGAAATAAGTGGGGAGTATGCATTTAGAAGAAAAATTGCAGAATGTTTCTGTCGTAGGTGCTGTAGGTAAAATGGGGCGGGGGATTGCGCTCGTGCTTGCACAAGAAATGGCGATGCTCAAGTTGAAAAAAAACCAGCATTATCAACTTCGTTTAATCGATAGCAATGCAAATGGATTTGTGGAATTGCGTCATTATTTGAAACATCATCTCAAAAAATTTGCAGAAAGCCACATCATTTCTTTACGGGATAGTTACAAAGATAATACGCATTTAGTCAGCAATCATCAAATCATCGACGCTTTCGTTGATGAAGCCTTGGATCTGTTGAGTTTTGAAACAGAGGTGAATAAAGTCCAGGGATCGACTCTAATATTTGAAGCCATTTTTGAGAATGAACATGCCAAAATAGAATTGTTGAAGCGTTTAAAGCACAAAGGAGAACCCGAAACTCTTTTTTTAACCAACACATCCTCTATTCCCATCTCTTATCTCGCAGAAAAATCGGGTTTGGAAGGAAAATTAATTGGCTTTCACTTCTATAACCCTCCTGCAGTCCAAAAGCTGGTCGAAATTATTATCCCATCTTCCGTATCGGTAGAGGATCGTACTCTTGCTCACACATTAATTGAAAGATTAAAAAAAATAGGGATCCCTTCGCATGATGTCGCAGGATTTATTGGAAATGGACATTTTATTCGAGAATTGCATTTTGCCAGTCAGTTGATTGAAGAATGGTCTCAAGAAATGCCTCAGGTTGAAGCCATCTATCTGTTGGATACCCTTACACAAGCCTACTTACTTAGACCCATGGGCATTTTTCAACTTGTCGATTATGTGGGAATTGATATTTGTCATCAAATTGCAACCATCATGGAAAAGCATTTGAAAGAGTCTTTGCATGTTCCTCTGCTTAAACAAATGATCGGATTAGGATTAAAAGGAGGACAAGGCCCGGATGGTACACAAAAGAATGGTTTTTTCTCATACGATGGAATGCAAAGGAAAAGCATTTATGCAGGAAAAGAGAAAAAGTATGTCAATGTGCAGGAGATATCTGTAAAATGCGCAGCTAAAATGGGAGGACCATTTAGCGAGCAACTCACATGGAAGTCTTTGCAAAAAGATCCTAAAAGGCACAAAAAAATCGTCGATTATTTTTATAAATTATTTCTTTCTGAAACATGGGGAGCAGAGCAAGCGAAGCGCTTTTTAAAACACTCTCAAAAGATTGCCAATGGTTTGGTAGAGAGGGGGGTGGCAAATAAAATCGAAGATGTCACGCAAGTTTTAGAGCTTGGTTTTTTTCACTTGTATGGAGTTTCAGACATTTCGATTACTCAGAAACATTAAGGAAGCCTCATGAGTACTTTTAGAAAAAAAATATTCGCTGCTGCCGGATACAACACCGTGTATTTTGGTTCTGGACGAAAAGAATTTAATCCTGAAAAAGAGATGCGTCCATTCGATGAATATTTAAAAGAAACGGGCGATGGAACATGCTCACAAGTGCCAAATCCGGTCTTTGATGAAGGAGTGATCGGAAGCTTTATGTCGGGTAGATTTTTAAATCAGGCGAATCTTCCTGGGTTCCTTCCTTTCATGATTTCAAGTTTAAGAGGAAAGCCTTGTACTGGCGTTGAGGGGGCATGCGGCACAGGTGGGAGAGCAATTGCTGCTGCAACGCGAAGCGTCCTTTCCGATTTAGCTGAAACAGTCTTTGTGGCAGGTTTTGAAACTCAAAATACGATGAAAGCAGTTTATGGAGCAGATGTGCTAGCGGGGGCTGCTTTTTATCGCAAAGATCGTAAATCTGGTCATGCCTTTTTCTTCCCGGGCGTTTTTTCCGATCGAGCGGGGGCTTATTATCAAAAGTATGGATATGAGCAAGCGCGTAAGGGAATGGCGAAGTGGTATGAAATGTCCATTTTAAATGCGCGACATAATCCCAAAGCTCAGGAATATCAAAATAGTTCGCCTGATTTGTTGGCTTTAGGTATGACCCCACCTAATCCTTTACGCTTTGTTCCACACCTCAATTTTTATGACTGCTCAAAAGTTACTGACGGAGCTTCTTCCCTTGTAATTCTATCTGAAGAGGGATTACAACAGTGTGGAATAGCCAAAGAGGATGCTGTAGAAATTGTGGCGATTGGGGCTGCAGAAGAAGACATTACACAACCTCCTTGTGATTTAACTGTTTTGACGACCACACAAATGGCTGTCCAAAAAGCTTTGGAGCAGGCTGAAATTCGATTAGAGGAGATCGGAGTATTAGAAATTCACGATTGTTTTTCTATTACGGCTCTTCTCGCATTCGAAGCTTTAGGATTGGTTCCACAAGGAAAAGCGTCTGAGTTTATTTTGGATGGGCATACAGCCCCAGACGGTAAAATTCCTACAAACCTTTCTGGAGGGTTGAGTGGTTTTGGACATCCAACAGGTGCGACAGGGGTGAGACAATTAGTTGATCTACTCCATCAACTAACGCAAAAAGCGGCTTTTCAAATTCAGCCTAAATCCCCTTATGGCATGCTAATTAGCATGGGAGGAAATGATAAAACCGTGACATGCGTCATTGTCAAAAGCACACGTTAAAGCGAGGGAAAGATGGAGTTTGGTTACACAGCCGAGCAAATAGCCTTGAAAATGGAATGTCAAAAGTTTGCCAAAGAAGAAATTGCTGAAAATGTGCGTCTTCTAGAAGAGGATCTTTTTGTTAGGCAAAGGCTTTTTGAAAAAATGGGACAAAAAGGTTTTTTTACACTAGGGCTTATGCTCGCAGAAAAAAAGCGGGATCCTTTTCGGTTAGCCATTGCGTTAAAAGAGATCTCAAAGGTGGATGCAGGGATTGGTGTGACAATGGCTGTGACCAATATGGTTGCGGAAGCCATCGAGTGGTATGGATCCAAACAGCAACAAGCCAAGTATCTCTCGGCCATTAAGCAAGGCGAAAGCGTGCCAGCTTCTTTTGCTTTAACGGAAGAACAGGCAGGAAGCGATCCTAAAAATATCCAAACGCGAGCAGAAGTCGATCTGAACAATTCCGATTACTTTTGGATTAACGGAAGCAAACGTTTAATCACAAATGGAGATCTATCCGGAGTTCTCATTGTTTTTGCTAAAACAACAGAGGGAATCAGTGCTTTTTTAATAGAGCGAGGAACACCCGGGATGGAAGTTTCTAAAACAGAACAAAAGCTAGGCTTGTTAACCGCCAACTTAGTAGGTCTCTCTTTTGACAAATGTCGTGTCCACAGAAACCAGCTTTTAGGAAAATTGGGTGAAGGCTTGAAAATTGCCTTGGGGAGTTTGGACAGTGGGAGGATCGGCGTTGCGGCACAGGCCATTGGGATAGCAGAAGCATCCTATGAAGCAGCTCTTCATTATAGTCAGGTGCGGGAGCAATTTGGAAAAAAGATCTGTGAGAATCAGGCGATTGCTTTCGAGCTAGCCGACATGCATGTTAAACTCAGTGCGGCTAAATTGTTATTGAGCAAAGCCTGCTGGCAAAGGGTACAGGGCATTTCCTACACACTCGCTGCCTCTGAAGCTAAATTATACGCTTCGGAAATTGCCAATGAAATTGCTTCTGAGGCTATGCAAATTTTTGGAGGATATGGCTATATCAAAGATTATCCTTTAGAAAGATATTTTCGCGATGCACGTGCGACGACATTGTATGAGGGGACAAGTGAAATTCAACGGTTGGTAATTTCAAGGTCTATTTTAAAGGAAGCTTTAATTGATCAATAAGGGCTGGAGATCATGCTTTACTGAGGTCGGTGATTGCACTCTGCGCAACGCTTTTTCCAAAACCAATTGTCATGCCCACATACTAAACAAGCCCATTCTTTTGGGCTTTGAATAGAATTAATCTCTTCGGGGCAAAAATAAAACCCTTCTTCATCGTGATTCAGCTGATTAATCGGTAAGATCGATCCTTCAACCGAGATAAATAAACCATTTTTTTCAAAGATTACTTGATCAGGGTCAACGTAAATTTTATCCTCTGCACAAATGAAATGTGCCAGCATGTTAAACAAGATAAAGAGCAACCCAAACTTTTTCATAAAACCTCTGGCAATCTGATTATATATCTTAATATTTGCTTTTTAATTTAGTAAAAATGTCTTTTTTCCTTCAATCGAATTGCAACAAAATTTCCTGACGGAGTTTGCTTTTTAACCTTTTTTCCTTTTATAATCGGGATTTAATGTTTCAAAAAGGATGTTTTTCTATGCTCGATATCAAGCTTATTCGTCAAAATCCAGAAGCTATAAAAGCGAAAGTTAAAACAAAAGAGCCATCTTCTGAGAGTGTAATCGACGCCATTTTAGTTTTAGATCGTCAGTCACGTGAAATTAAAACAAAAGTTGAGCAGTTAAAATCCGAAAGAAACGTCTTGTCCGATCAAATTGGGGCTTTAAAACGACGTGGGGAAGATGCAAGTGCTCTTTTAGAAAAAGTTTCGAGTTTTGGCGATGAAATTCACAGCTTAGATCATGCGTTAGCCCCTTTGGAAGAAGAGCTCATCCAATTGCTTTCGACAATTCCAAATTTGCCGATGGATGATATTCCTGTTTCCGACTCTCCAAAAGACAATGTGATGATTAAGGAATTCAAACAAAGACCCGTCTTTGATTTTCCTTTTAAAAACCATGTAGAGCTAAACGAGCGGTTGGAATTATTTGATTTTAAACGTGGTGCCAAAATTTCCGGAACAGGCTGGCCTGTTTACAGAGGAATGGGAGCTCGTTTGGAATGGGCTTTATTGAACTACATGATCGAAATTCATATCAAGAATGGCTTTGAGCAATGGATTCCGCCTATTTTGGTTAGAAAAGAGATTTTATTTGGCTCTGGCCAACTTCCTAAATTTGAAAATCAGCAATTCAAAATTAATGATCCTGATTATCATTTATATTTGATTCCAACAGCTGAAGTCCCTTTAAACGGATTGCATTACGATGAAATTTTAGAAACGGATCACCTTCCCTTGAAGTATATTGCATATACTCCATGTTTTAGACGAGAAGCAGGAGCGGCAGGTTCGCAAGAGAGAGGTCTTATCCGCATGCACCAATTCAATAAAGTGGAAATGTTTTGCTTTAGCAAGCCTGAAGAAAGCATGAAGCTTTTTGATCAAATGATGGCGAGTGCGGAGGAGATTTTGCAGGGATTAGATCTGCATTATCGCAATATGCTTTTAGTCACAGGGGATATGTCTTTTGCTTCTGCTCGCACGGTGGATATTGAGGTGTGGTTGCCAGGACAAGATCGTTATTATGAAGTGTCCTCTGTTTCAAATTGCACGGATTACCAATCCAGACGTTCGCAGATTCGTTTCAGAAAGAAAGGGGAAAAACCCGAATTGGTGCATACATTAAATGGATCAGGTCTTGCGACTTCCCGTTTAATGGTCGCTCTGTTAGAAAATAATCAACAGCCTGATGGATCTGTTTTAATTCCTCCTGTACTTCAAAAGTATTTGGGTGGTATTAACCGACTTACACCGACTGCTTAAGGATAATTCTCGAACAGCCT
>NZ_JBFWIR010000037.1:0-31494 GCF_050255895.1 Parachlamydia sp. | reverse complement strand
TGAATGTTTGAAAAAAGACAAAGATCAATTATTTAGCTTTTATGATTTTCCAGGCATGCATTGGCAACATATAAGAACAACGAATCCAATCGAATCAACATTTGCAACTATTAGGCACCGCACACGACAAACCAAAGGCTGTGGGTCCAGAACAGCTATACTTGCCATGGTTTACAAGCTTTCAATGGAAGCGCAAAAGCGATGGCGAAAATTAAAAGGTCATGAGTTGATTAGCAAACTGATTTTTGGTGTGCAGTTTAAAGATGGGGAAGAAGTCTTTAACATGAAATACACAGCTTAATTTTTAAAAAATTGGATGCGCTACTAAATGCTCAAAACACAACATTTGACAATATCTCCCAGTGGTACTGTATATGCAGTAGTCATTAAGCCCCCTATAATGGTATTATAGGCTATTGACTGTATAGCTGTTGCAGGACCTGCGAGCATTAGATTTGATCCATTGCAGAATATATCATTGCGTTAAGTTCTCAAAAAATAAAGGTTTTTTTAGAAGTTGATCTGACGTTGCCCAATTGAAATACTATTATTATATGCAAGCTCAATTGGGGGGCCAAGTATTTCAATGCATCTGTCCTCTCATGCTCCCACTAGGATTGCTTTGCATCCAATTTTCGGATCTTTCCATTTCGCGGAGTTGAGGAGGGATTTCATCGGCATGCACAGCTTCAGCTGTTGTATGAGGTGGATGTTGATACCAATCCGGAACTAAATAGCTTGTGAGATGGTTTCTTACTTTAAAGATTGTGAACATACCACCCATTTCAATTACGCCAAAAGGACCTGGATTTCCTATCGGTGAGATATTAGCGGGAGACTTCATGTGATGAGCGCCTTGCATCTCAAACATCTCTCCCATGCCATTAATGTTCATGAGCCCCATAAAATCTGGGAAAAATTTTCGAATACGTTCTTCAATTCCTCGTTTATTAATTCCAGTTAAATTTGGAAGGTCATGCTGCATCTGATTCATGATGTGATGAGATTTGTGACAGTGAAAGGCCCAATCTCCAGGATTGTCGGCAATAAATTCTATATCTCGTGTTTCTCCGGGGGCTACGCTAACAGTATTTTCAGTGTACTGAGCCGAGAGGGGCAATCTTTTAGCTCCTTTTCTTGTGACTGTAAATTCATGTCCATGCAGGTGAATGGGATGACTATTCATCATGACATTTGCTAGGCGAATTCGCACTCGATCTCCAGTTTTTACCACCAAAGATTCAGTCATTGGATAAAGCACACTATTGAAGGTAAAAATGTTAAAATCTAGCATTTCAAAAGGAATAGGAGTCATTGTTCCCATTGGAATCCGCCATTCGTGTAAAAAAATAGCAAAATCGCGATCGACAGAAGGTTCTTCCTGTACTTTTGGATGGATAATAAAAAATCCCATCATACCAAGAGCGATTTGAGTCATCTCATCATAATGGGGATGGTACATAAAGGTTCCATTTTGTATGAGTGTGAACTCATATTTGAAAGTTTGGCCAGGCTGAATTGCGTTTTGGTTGAGTCCTGTCACCCCATCCATTCCATTTGGAAGGATAATGCCATGCCAATGGACTGTTGTAGGTTCATTAAGCCTATTCGTTACATAAATTCGAACTTTTTCTCCTTCTGTAGCTTCGATGGTAGGGCCTGGGCTTGATCCATTATATCCCCAACAGTTAACCCAAAATCCCGGAGCAAATTCTCTGCGTATGGGTTCGGCGATCAAATGAAAAACTTTGACATCTCCATCCATTATCCAAGGTAAAGTGGCGACATTGGGTGTGATAACAGACTGAGCGCATAATGAATGAATGAACAGGAAAGTGAAAAAAATGAGATGGGTTTTCATTTGGTATCACCGCAGTTCGAAATTTTGTAGAGTTTGCCCCCTAAAGCTCTATCAAGCTGAACTCTTGCCATCCAATAATTGCGTAATGCGAGGATGTAGTGGCGAAATGCGAGTATTTGTTGTCGTTTATTTTCTAGGAGGCGATCAATGCCAAGCCCCATAACGTTATAGAGTTCTTCTGAAGAGACTAGGATTTGATTTTGTGTGGGGATTATCCGATTTCTGTAATCTTCAATAATTTTTAAGTTATTGAAGATTAGTTTATGTGCTTCGCGGACTTCAGATAGAATCTGAATTTCTAAGCTAGCTAATCTGTCTTGGGCCTGTCGCAATTCTGCTTGAAGACGCATCCGTGCCGCTTGTCCATAATTGAATAAGGGGATTTCCCCCGAGAAAGCCGGGCCAAGTGTATCTAGACCGTCAGGATCCCTTTCACCACAAATTCCGATTCGACCGTTTGTATACACCCACCATTGTTTAATGCCTAATTTTTGGCATAAGCGCAGAACTTCAAAGCGGGCCATTTGTAGATCCAGCCTTTCACTAAAAGCTGTGCTTTCCAATTGTCCAATTGGATAGCCTTTACAATTGATAGGGGGAGGATCAGTAGATATGGTCCATTGCGGTTCTTCAAAAAAACCGAGCAATCGATTTAATTTCTCCCTTAATCGAATGACTTCGTTCTGAACCCTGGCAAATTCTAGCTTTGATTCTAAGAAATGATTTTGTATGAGTTGGAAATCAAGACGATTAATATTATAAACATTTCTCTGACGGAGGGTAATTTCATTTTGAATGGACAGCAATTCAACAATCAATAAAGTATACTTGAGATCCTGTTGAAAGGCTTGCAACTCGTAATAGGTTTGTTCCACATCAAAAGCTAAATCTAAAATGTCGTTAGTCACTCTTAACGTAGTTTGTTCGAGCTCGACTTTTGCTACCTTTACTCGCAGGGGAATGAGAAAGAGATCGATAAAGCTCGCTGTGATGGAATATTCAATATCTGGCACAAATTTTCTTTTATCAGGATAGCGGACGAAAAGATCAAAAAAGGGGTTAGAAAATAATCCTGCTTCTATTAGGTCTGCAGTCGAAATGCCAATTTCTTCAAACGTTGCCTGGATGTTAGGATTATTGAGCAAAGCTATTTGTACAGCTACATCAACGGTTAATTCTTCCTGGAGAAGCTTCTGAATGTTTTCTTCAATTTGACTGGCATGATCCCTTTTGTGATTCCAAGTCACAATTTTATCGAGACGTCTTTCGAGTGCAGATGAAACAAACACATCATCTGATCGTTGTATTTTTTGGCAGCCAAAAACGAGGCATAAGATGGCTATAGGAATAAGATTGTAACAAAAGCTTGCCACTCAGATTAACTCCATGCGTTTCTGTTTATGGGGTAATCCATACAAAGAGAGCACAATTTTGTAAAGGGAACTATTAGAAAATTTAAAAAACTTTTATATATTGCAAACAGGTTGCAAAATTATCTATTATAAGGAATTTATGGTTTTAGAACTAACACAGAGGACGTCCAATTTCAAATTGGCCCCTATCAGGTGCTAAAAAGCATTAATCAAGGAGAAAAAGGGGACATTTTTCTTGTTTACGATCCTGTTAACAAACGCAAAGTTGCTCTAAAACGTCTTTTTAAAACCAGTAAAAATACACATTATTATAAGCAATTTTTAAACGAGGCACACCTTACTTCGGAGCTTTCCCATTCTTCTATTATTAGCATTTATTCGATTGTGATGAAAAGGATCAAGTCTATTACACCATGCCTTATATTGAAGGTGAAACACTTAAAGAATTGATAAAAAGTGCTCAACAAAGAGAAATCGACAGACTTCCGCTAAATGCCAAACATAGTGTAACCACATTCGTTCACTATTTTCTTAAAATTTGTCAAGCTGTCGCCTATGCCTATTCAAAAGAGATTCTTCATCGCGATTTAAAACCATCCAATGTGTTGATCGGAGTTTTTGGAGATATACGCGTTTTCGATTGGGGATTGGCAATTTCGACAAAACAAATCAAGTCTTCACATAAAAAAACAAAGACTATTGCTGGAACAATCATTTATCTAGCTCCTGAGGTTGCTTTAGGAGGATCCCCTTCTATTCAAAGTGAGGTTTATGCTTTAGGGTTAATTCTCTATGAGATTTTGACTCTACGTTATCCATTTCATAGAGAAAATCTCCATGAATATTACCAAAACATGTACAAAGAGAGTCTTGTAGATCCTGTGTACGTTTCTGTAAATCGGCACATTCCACCTCTATTATCCCAAATGGCCATGAAATGTCTTGCTGAAAGCCCTGAGAAAAGATACCAGTCTGTCGAAGAAATCATTGAAGCACTCGAAATGTATTTGCAGATGCGCCCAGGATGGATTCAAATTGCAGATATGGAAACAAGTGTATGGGATATTAAAGAGGAAATTTCGATCGCTGGGCATGTAAAATCCTTGGTGATTTCTCAGCCTTTATTTACGGAAAGCAAATTAGAAGCTCAGATTCAGCTCAATGAAGATTCGGATGGAATCGGTTTTTTGCTTGGAATAGCAGCTCCTGAAAAAGAAAATTTCAATGCTTGCGACTTCATCTGGATCTCTTGTGATGACTAGAATAAGTCAGCTGAGCTCTGGCATTTACCTAAGCTTGTTTTTAAAAATCCAGAGGTCTCTCTCAAGAGAGAAGTCACTTATCAATTTCGCATAGAAAATACTAAGGAAAGCTTATGTCTTTATGTGAATGATAGACTTCTTCTCTCCCATGCGCATTATGTACCTCAAAAGGGCACCCACATGGGGTTATATTTGTCTTCCACTGATTTTATTGATGAGATCAAACTTTTTGTGGATTGCAAATATTTTGCAGAGGATCCATTAGGCTTAGGAAATTATTTTTTAGCTCATCATCAGTATCAAGCTGCTTTGGAAAAATATAAGAGCGTAGATACCAATTTTGAGATAGGAAATGAAGCGATTTTTATGGCCGGAATTACGCTTTTGGAAGAAGCAAAAAATCATGAAAGTTCAAAAGTTAAGGAAGCTTTAAGGATATTTGAGAAGTTGCTAGCGACATCTGCTGCACCTTTGGGATACTTAGGGCATACCCTTGTTTATCAATGGCTTAATGATCTAGAAAAAGAAATGCAGGCTTTTACAAAGGGATTAACAGCTTTTTCGCATCACCCTCTGATTGCCATTTTACAACAACATTTGGAAGACCGCATCCGTGAGACTATTTTTGATGCTCAAAAGCATGGTCAGTTTATTTTAATCGCTCTAATCTGTCTTCCAACAGAGCGATTATTAAAATTTAAAAATCTCTTCAGATCATTAAAGCACCGCTTAAAACCCCTTTATTTTATCGAAGAAACTGAGTTAGCAGAGGCGGATGACGCATATCAATACCAGTCTCTAGCTATCCATTTAGCCTTCTTACTTGCCAAATCGCAACAAGTTGATGAAATTCTAATTGCATTAATAAGCTCGGCTTCCACCCTGCTGCCGCTCTTCGAACAAGGTCTCATGGCATTGATTGAATTAGGTTTTTGGGAATGTGCTCGGAAAAAAATAGAAATACTATCGCAGCAATTTTTAGGTGTTCAAGCGATTGCACATTTGAGATGGATAAAAGAGGCGATAAACATTCATCGTAAAGAGGATATCCGCCTCTCATTTTTATCAGAACTCCCCTGGAAATTGTCGATTCAGCATTTGCGACCTGTTTTTCATATTCTTAATGAACTTCTGCTGTTGCGGCAAACCAATGTTGTGATTAAGACAGCTAAGTCATTGATCAAAAGACATGAATTACAACCTGAGCATCAATTAAAATTGATTCACCTAAAAATTCGAGCTTACTTTCAGGATAGGCAATGGGATTTAGCGGAAGAGCTTCTTCAACAGCATTTTAATGAAACACATGCCGATTATCCTTTTTTAATGAGCTGTTTGCGCCATATGAGAGAAGACGTCCCTTCTGGGGTTTCAAAAATCCGTGAAGAGGTGTCTTTATGGGAAAAAGACAAATTTATCGTGATTATATTCTTTTTTTTCAGTGTGTTCAGGATGCAAAAAAAGAGCAAAGATAGAGGGTATTAGAGAGAGAAACATGGATGGGAAAGGGAATTTTTTAGTAAAATTTTTAATTGAAATTGAAATCAAAATATGTCAGTTAAATAATAATGCAAGTTCTGTACAGTCTTCGCAATCAGCTCAAAACGTTAATCCTGCCACTACAACAACTACGACCCACCCAACAAGCACTTGCTCAACAAATACAGACACAACAAGAAGAAGCATTTCGTCAACAAGCAGCTCAAGGGGTTGTGGACGAAGCAACAGGCAAAGCAGGACGTAGAAATTTGTCAAATCTAGGTACAAAGATTTAGCACAAATAATCTCTGTTCAGAGAGGCAAACTGGGAAGTTTGCCTCTTTTTTATCATTCTTTTTTATTTTTCCATGTTAACCATATGACATTTTTGATAAAGGAACGTTAACGCTTCATCCATTTCCATTGACAGGTTAGTAATGAAAAATGATCTCGATAGAAAAATAAAAATTGAAGAGTGGTATGGGGTTATTCTCTCCTTTATCTATTATTTTTGCGTGCTAGGCTCTTATTACATCATGCGCCCATTACGAGATCAGCTGGCGGCAGAAGTGGGCTCGGCTCAATTACCAGGGTTTTTTGCTGCGACTTTTATCGTGATGCTTCTATTAACTCCATTATTTGCCTGGTTAGTTTCTCGTTGGCCGCGCCGTGTGATCATGCCAGTAGTTAATCTATTTTTCATTGCTTGCCAGCTCCTTTTTATTCCCTTATTTGGTCATCAAGCCTGGCTTTCAGCTCAGTCTTTTGGGCTCATTTTTTTTGTTTGGGTCAGTGTATTCAATTTGTTTGTGGTATCGGTATTTTGGAGCTTTATGACAGACATTTGGAGTGATGCTCAAGCCCGGCGCTTGTTTCCTATTATCGCTTTAGGTGGAACGCTTGGAGCTGTGGTTGGTCCAATGATTACGCGTACTCTTGTAGAGGTCATAAGGCTGCCTTTGTTACTTGCTGTTTCAGCGGGATTACTGCTTATAGCTGTTCTATGTGTGATTATTTTAGGGAATTGGGCGCATCAATTTGGCTTTCATAGAAATGAAGTGGCTAGTGAGGCCGCTGTGGGTGGGGGGATGCTCGATGGTTTAAAGCAAATTTTTACCAATCCTTTCATCGGGTACATGGCACTTATGATGCTTTTAAACGATGCTATCGGAACAGTTGCTTATGCTTTGATTACAGATTACTCAGGAGCAGCTTTTCCAAATGATGCGGTTGCTCAGACTCGGTTTGCTAGTAATATGGACCTCTCGTCAAATATCATTCAGGTGGTTGTGCAGCTGACAACCACGCGTTGGTTATTGGTGAGTTATGGAGCAGGGGCTGTGTTTGCCATCTGGACAGTCATCGTTGTTTGTGCTTGTTTAATCATGGTTCTAGTCAATCCTTATGCGCCGATTTTTGGTACAATGCCCTATTTGGCGCTCGTTTTGATTTTGACTCGTGCGCTTGTGCATGGAATGATCCAGCCCGCACGTGAAACGCTTTATACACTTGTTCCGCGTGATTTACGCTATAAGGGGAAAAATGCGGTGGATACGGTTGTTTGGCGGGCGGGGGACGTTTTATCTCTGCTATCCATTAATGGATTTCGAGCTTTAGGTGTCAATGTCGCGGGATTTGGGTTGATCTGGGCTGGGTTAGCTGCAGCTTCTGGCTGGCTCGGCTGGCGTTTGGCCAATCAAGCCGAAAAAGGGTATTTCGAAAAATAAGGTGACAGTTCTTGTTAGACTTCAATCTTCTTTTCTTTGGTTTTTGGAGTGGCTTTCTTGCATCCTTCCCTTTCTTTTTGTGAAAGTTTAAGCTTCGTTGCGCAGTACTTCTACTGCTTCAGCATGGGGCACTGATCTAGAGATGTGTGATTATTTGTGTGATGACCTAAGGACTAAAAAATCTCTAGAAGATGAAGAAGCTTCACATTGACTTGTTGAAGAATCAACAAAAAGAGATTCAGGAAAAAGATTGAAGTTTGAAAGGTACTTAATTTTTTTTTAACTTTTAGACCAAACTTGGTTGAGTGCCTATAAAATTCACAACCTGAGATGTGAATGAAGTCATGTTGCCCAAAAGCTTTTCTTATTCGATTGAGAAATATCTTTGTTACATCCTAAGATGAAAAAAAACATTTAATTATTAACTCTTGATTCATTTAAGGAATGCATATGGTTAAGCCAATTCTAGGCTTTGGAAAGTGTTTAAATGGGAAAGTTGCTGTTGTCACTGGAGCTGCCCGTGGAATTGGTCGTGCAACGGCGGTTGCTTTTGCTCGAGAAGGGGCACATGTGATCGGAATCGACATTTGCGGGCCGGTTTGTCCACGTTCAGGAGTCGATGCTTCCACTCCACAAGATTTGATTGAGACGGGTTTAGAGGTTAAAAAAGAGGGAAGCCGTTGGCTGAGTATGGAGCTTGATCAAAGAAATTTATCAGCTCTTAAAGAAGCTGTTTTGCATATAGAAAAAGAATTTGGGGGGGTGGATATCGTTTTTGCAAATGCGGGTATTCAAGAATTTAGGCCTTTGCTTGAAATGGATGATCGAGATTGGCAGACGCATATTGATGTGAATTTGACGGGTACAGCAAATGTCATTCGCACTTTTGCTCCTTATCTAATTAAAAGAGGAGGCGGACGGATTATTGTCACGACATCTACACAAGGTCGACATGGAACAAAGTACGGAGCAGCTTATTCAGCCTCTAAATGGGGGATCATTGGACTTATGAAATCCGCGGCAGAAGAATTGGGCGAGTATGGAATTACAGTGAACGCTGTTGTTCCCGGCTTAATTAATACACCTCTGACACGGCATGAGGAAAGGTACGCGCAAATCTTGGAAGATGCTGGAAAAGAGCCGACGGGCAGCTTTGCTGATGAAAATATTGCTAAAAAAATCTTGGCCAATAAAACTCCACTTGGAGTTCCTTGGATTGAGCCAGAAGATGTTGCTCCAGTTGTCGTCTTCTTATCCTCGGATGCTGCTCGCATGGTATCGGGAGCTACCTACGATGTGACTGCAGGGGATAGTGCACATTATTCTTGAATCATTCGGCCAGCCTTTTGCTTCAATCATTTTGAGATAGTGAAATTTCTTCAGAAATATTATATTTGACCGATTTAAAACTACAATTTCGTGAGACAGTATGAGAAGCGTAGAAATTTCAAATGGCAGGGCGTATATTATTAGTTCGAATTATGACATTCCTTTTTATCACGAAAACGGCGATCCCAATAAATTAGTTTTAAAGGGAGCTTCTTTCAAAATTCATACAGGTTTGATGGCTAAGGCGATGTCTTTATTTGGCTTTGCATTAAAATTTCAGGCCATTGTTAATGGAGAGAGGCAAGTGATCTTTGTTAATAAACAAAGCTTTGCTAAGCATGTTGTCCGGTCTTATATCGTGCATGCCTCGAAAGAATTTTCAATAGGGATGATGCCAAAAGGACAATATGTGAGGTCGCTTGCAGAAAATTATTCTATTCCTATGTCAAAAATGATCAACATGATCGAAATTTTTGTACTGAAAAATTTTAGTACTTATAAAAAAAGCAGAGGGGCTTTTAAAGATTTGACCGTTTTTTACGAAGGAATGATTAAGATCTGTTTAGAAAAGGATAAAAATGAGAGTCCAAAAGATTAGAATAGAAGGGCCATGTCGACCCTATATTATTAAAGCTTAATGGTAATCTCTTGTAGAATGTTTAGACCATCTTCTAAATGTTGCTCATGGATCAAAATTTCTATTCCCCCTTGGCTAAAACCAAGATGAGGAAGAATCCCACTTGCATCGTTTGATTTTAGAACGCAAAGGATATCTTCATTTTCGAAATGGGATTTGATCAAATTTGCCTGAACAATATCAAAAGTCCGATAGATGCAAACAAAATTATTCATAGTTATCAGCAATCCCTCCTCAACTTTTAATGTTTACAACAGATTTAATGAGCTGATATGTATCTTGAAACATCGCGTTTCTTTTGCTTTCATTGATTGAATCATTTCCTAATTTAACAAGCATTTCATACCATTGGTTTTTTTCATTATTTTCATTAGGATTTTTAAAAAGATAGAAAGCGAAATATCCTGATGATGCATTATCAAAATAGTTTCCAGTAAAAAGAAAAAATGATTCGCGCTCTTCCGCCAAAGAAATGTCGCTAAAGACTGTTGTTGTTCGCATCGCTTCTGCAGTTAAAATATCTTCAGCGGCACTTATCCCTTCATATTTCCCGCCTTTATTTTTTGGAGAGTTCGTAAAAGAAAAATGAAATTCTAAAGGTATTTGCCGATGTTTGCCAACAACTCGTGTATAATAGCGTGTGTACTCACAAGTCCACTTATTACTATCTGCAACAATGGAGTAACAGCCTTTTATCGAATAAACTTTATGGATAGCGTGCAAAGGAAATGAAGTTAGGAAAAGAAAAGGAAGGATGAAAATGGAAAATTTCTTTATAAAATTCATTGAAAAAAGCATTTGCACCTCGTAACTGCTTTAGATAGGAAAACTTTTGAGTAAATTTAAAGTAGCCTATTCTACATTTGAAATTGTTTCAATTATTATTTAGTGAAAGCACATTTTGCGCAATCTGAAAGAAAATTTTCTTGAATAAAGGAATTCAAATTTACACAACCCGTCGCTTCCGATGCTGTCTCGTGATTGCATACAAAATCAACAGAAGCTTTAACGGCTCCGCAGGAAGTATGGCCCATCACAAGAATAAGTTTAGCTTTGGCTACAGCAACTATATTCAATACAGTCAAAAACTTTAGGGCTTGCGACATTGTCTGCATTTCACGACTGCTAAAATCCCCATTTCAAGTTTGGGGTACTTATCTGGGAAGTTCAATATGTAATACTTTATCCCCTGTTAAAAGACAAACCACATGACAGCAAAGGTCACAAAATCAAATATCGAACTAATTGGGCCAATGAAAACCATGAATTTAGCAATGCCCTGTGGATCCCATTTACGTGGTTTAATGAGAAATTCCTCATCTACACAATCAAAAGGAATGGTTGTTTGAGAAAAATCATATAATAGATTTTGAAGCAAAATTTGTACGGATAGCATAGGTAAAAATGGAAGCAGTGCACTAGCTCCAAGCACACTAAATACGTTTCCAAAATTAGAGCTTAAAGCCATTTTGATATATTTGATAATATTTCCAAAAGTTTTGCGTCCCTCAATTACACCATCTGCTAAAAACATGAGATTTTTTTCAAGCATGATGATATCAGCAGATTCTTTGGCAATATCCACAGCAGTATCTACTGAAATGCCAATATCAGCCTCGCGAAAGGCTGGAGCATCATTAATTCCATCCCCCAGAAAACCCACTGTGTGACCATTTGATTTGAGGGTAGAGACCACTCTTGATTTTTGTAGAGGGGTTAATTTTGCAAAGACCGTCGTTTTCTCAACGGCAATCTTTAATTCCTCCTCACTGAGTTTGTCAATTTGACTTCCCAGTAGGGTGCCTTCATTCACTAAATTGACCCATTTGCAAATTTTTTGGGTGACTAATTCATTATCTCCGGTCAATATCTTGACATTCACTCCATACGTATTCAAATAAGCAATCGCTTTTTGTGCTGAGAGCTTAGGAGGATCAAGAAATGCTAAAAAGCCCATAAAAACAAGGTCTTGTTCATCACCAACTTTATATTCTTTATTTATTACAACAGGGAATTCCCCGTAGGAAACTCCGAGCACGCGTAGGCCATCACAACTCAAATCATTTTTAATAGAATCTATTTTTTCTTTGACTTCAGCAGTGATGGGCACTTTAGAGCCATTCATTCTAACTGTATTACAAATGGCTAGAGTTTCTTCTACTGCCCCTTTACAAACTAACAATTGTGTTTCTGGATCTTTTTGCACGACAACAGACATTCGACGACGAGCAAAGTCAAAGGGAATTTCATCAACTTTTCGGAAATTCTTATTGAGATTTATTTTTTTTTCTATTTCGGTATGTTGTAGAACCGCCACATCTAAAAGATTTTTTAATCCTGTCTGATAGAAACTATTTAGGTAGCCATAGAAAAGGACTTCTTCATTTTCATTTCCTTCTGCATCTAGATGCTGTTCAAGAATAATGTGATCTTGAGTCAACGTTCCTGTTTTATCTGTGCATAAAATATCCATGGCCCCAAAATTTTGTATGGAATTCAATCGTTTTACCACTACCTTACTGCGTGACATTTGGACAGCCCCTCTTGCCAAGTTTGCGGTTACAATCATTGGCAACATTTCGGGGGTTAGACCAATCGCAATGGCGAGAGAAAAAGTAAGGCTTCTAGCCATTCCCCTTGGTTAAGCCGTTGAGAAGAAAGACACAGGGAACCATGACAAATATAAATTTTATTAATAACCAGGTGACTTTGTTAATTCCTAGGTCAAAGCTCGTTAAAGGGGCTTTCCCTGTGATGTTTGCAGACAATGTTCCTAAGTATGTATTTTGATTAGTCTTCAGAACAATGGCTGTGGCGGAGCCATTAAGGACGTTAGTTCCCATAAAACAGAGGTTTGGCATTTCTAGCGGGTTAGCTGCGTCTTCTTTGGGCTTTAAAGCTCCATCTTTTTCCACAGGAAATGATTCTCCAGTTAGGGAAGACTGACTAATATATAATTCTTTGGCAGCGATTAACCGTAAGTCAGCGGGAACCATATCTCCTGCAGAGAGATGAATAATGTCACCAGGAACAATGGATTTTATTGATTTCATAGCTTTTTGTTTCGGAGTCGGGAGATGGGCGCCGAAGGACTGTTGCTTTTGTACTGACTAAGGCTTTAAGTTTTTCCGCCGCTTTATTAGATCGATATTCCTGTATGAACCGCATTAAAACACTGATAATGACCATAAATGTAATGATGACTACAGAATCGTATTGCTTGAGAAAGAATGAAACAACACCCAAAAAAATCATTAAAACAACAAAAGGATTTTTAAAGTTACCGAGCATTAGAGAGTACCAAGTCGGAGGCCTTTCATGGACAATTTCATTAGCACCATATTTCAGCAATCGTTCTTCAGCTTCCTTTTGAACTAGTCCGGTTATCGAGCTTTCCAGTTCTTTGTAAATATATTCCAAAGAAACCTTGGAATAGGCGAGAAGGATCGATGAAATTTTTTTATCCGTTTCATGAACCGTATTATGTGTTGTAAAAAAAAGAGACTTCAATGAATGAATCATTTCTTGCAACTTCATATCCGTTCCTTTTCAGTAAACAATGATAAAAAAAATATTGTAATAAATGAAAAATATTGCCAGCGTATGAACATGTCCTAATCGTCATTAAAATTGATGCGATATAAAATGCATCATTTAATAGCAGGCTTATTCTTGCATTCAAAGATTGTGGAATGCACATTTTTTTCTTCAAACAAATAATTTTTGGCTTTTTCAAGCGAGTAGATTAACTTTTTTCAGGTTTTCGATTGGCTTGGACTGCCTGTAAATTTTCTGAATCTGCAGTTTGGAAAAAAGAAACTTCGGCTGTGCTGATATCATACATTGCTCCCACAAGAGCGATTTTGCCTTGTGAGATCATGTCATTTAAAATCGAACTATTTTTACGAATCTCTTGCATGGTTTGTAGAACATTTTGGTAGGAAATTTCATTTAGATATTCTTCTTTTTTTTGTGGATTCCAGTTAGTAAAATCTTTGCAATCATTAAGATTTATGGACTTTTGAATTTCAACAATCAAGGAATCCAAATTGACACAACCCGTCGCTTCCGATGCTGTCTTGTGGTTGCATACAAAATCAACAGAAGCTTTAACGGCTCCACAGGAAGTATGGCCCATCACAAGAATTAGCTTAGCTCCGGCTACTGCACAACTATACTCAATACTGCCTAAAACTTTAGGGCTTGCGACATTACCGGCTATTCGTACACTGAAAATATCTCCTATGCTCAAATCAAAGATTAATTCGACTGGAGAGCGGGAATCAATACAACTTAAAATGACTGCCATGGGGAATTGTCCTCTAGAAGTTGCATTGAGTTGTCGGTCTAAATTGCGTGTAAGCCGAGTGCCTTCACGAAAACGTAAATTGCCATCCTGAAGAATTTCTAGAATACGTTTTGGTGTTAAATTTTCCTGCATTTCGCGACTGCTAAAATCCACATATTGGATGCGGTCTTCTAGCTGAGGGTATTTATCTTTGAATCCAAGGAGACTAACCACAACTTTATGCGTGTTTGCTGTTGTACTCTGGAAATCTGTGATTAAATCCAAAATATCAGGATCTATGTAGTCCGTATTGTTGGCATCAATCAAAACATGTCCTCCGGCAGGAACATTTTTTAATGTTGTTTCGAGAGACGCTCGATTGAAAAAACTCACTTGGTTGGGAAGTTCAATATGTAAAACTTCATCTCCTGTTGCGTGTTTTTCCATCGTTTTTTTAATGGGACGCCTGATATTGCTGTGTAAGATGAAACAAATGGAAGTTGCTAAACCAATCAAGACCCCGATTAAAAGGTCTGTAAAAACAATTGCACCAACGGTGATGATAAATGGAAGAAATTGATTTTTTCCTTCTTTCCACATTTGCATCAAAATAACAGGGCTAGCAAGCTTCAACCCTGTAATTAATAAGATAGCGGCTAAAGCTGACAGGGGGATTTGGTTTAACACGTATGGAATGAGTATGACGCTGCCTAAGATCAAAAAACCATGCCAAATGGTGCTAAGCTTTGTTTTTCCACCCGCATTGATATTGACAGAACTGCGCACAATGACACTTGTAACTGGTAATGCTCCGATTAACCCTGCCACAATATTACCAAACCCTTGTGCTAGAAGCTCCCGATTTGGGGGGCTGATACGTTGCATGGGATCGATCTTATCCACAGCCTCTAAATTGAGGAGGGTCTCCAGAGAGGCAACTACAGCAATTGTTATTGCTGCCATGTATACAGCAGAATTTTTTAAAATATTCCAGTCTGGAAACGTCAAAAAATTGAAAAAATCCTGCGTGGATTTTGCTACGGGGACTTGAACCAGGTGGGTGGTGTCGAGTGCCCAATAGCCATCGTACTGTCTGAATAATAAATTAGCTAAAACACTTAAAACAATCACAACCAAAGGCGCAGGAATTAATGATTTCTTTAAAATATGAAAATTATCCCAGAATACTAGTAAAAAAATTGAAAGCATGCCAATTAAGGCTGCTCCTGGATGAATATCAAAAAAAGTCTCGATAATTTCTGTAAAAGTGTTCTGGTTGTCTGCTTGAAAAAAAGATTTATTTCCGAGGGGATCGACATCGTGACCCATGACGTGGGGGATTTGTTTCAAGATTAGGATGACCCCAATCGCCCAGAGCAAGCCTTTAATGACACTCGAGGGAAAAAAAACGGCAATAAAACCCAGCTGGCTAATACTTAGAATAATTTGAATAATTCCTGCTAAAACAACGGCAGCAAGGAAAGCTTCAAAAGAGCCTAGATGATGGATCTGAGCAGCCACTATAGCTGTTAACCCTGCAGCTGGACCACTTACACTCGTGCTCGATCCACTGATGAAACCCACAATAATCCCCCCGATAATTCCAGCTAAGATGCCAGAGAAAAGAGGGGCGTTTGATGCCAAGGCAACACCCAAACATAAAGGGAGTGCGACCAGAAAAACGACAAGACCTGCAATTAAGTCATAAGAAACTGTTTTAGAGAGAGAATGATTTGCCATCATTGAAGAAATTCCTCATGCCGATAATTCAAATAGATCAATTTTTCATAAATAATTATTTAAAACGTATTTGTCTACACCATTTTTTTATGAAGGCTTTTTTATTGGGAACTTTTGTATCAAAAAGATCGTTTTGCGTCAGATATTTGCGTTTTAGTGACAAACATACTAGCACAAAATAAGGGTGCTTTATGTGAATCCATGTTTTGAGCAAATTTTGGGTGCAACAAGAGCCATTTTTAACCCTTTTGAACAAGTTTTTTTTGATGGTTCACCTCATTATGGAAATGCTCATTAACATTATTCAGGAGAGGAAGAATAAAAAAGGTGCTGAAGAAGCTATAAAAATACAGGCAAATCAAAGTGGTACACTTAAGGGTGTGTTTGCCATTTATTAAAACTGTTGAGTGTGAATTAAGAGAATAACATGAAGGATGACGATGAGTGGCAAAAAGTATGGAAATCAAATGTAGAATTTCTGTTTTAAAGAACACAAGAAAAAGACATCCAAAAATTTTGATTGTCAAAAGTTAAAACTTTGCAGTAAGCTACCCTCTCGAAACTTTACAACTAAATTAATGCGAAATTCATGAATGATTCAAAGTTAGATAAAACCCATGCAATCATCGACTATTGGAGAAATTCATTAGCAGATGCAGACAGAATAAGTCTTTCAGCCAAAGATATGGATCAGGCGGAAATATTCCCCTTAAATGAACTTTTAAGTGGGCATCTCTCACGAGAAAAAATTCAACATTTTTTTGAAGAGGCAGAAAAAAGAGCTCGCGACAAACCAAAATATTCATCGAAAAAATTTCCTTTTACTGATGATGATTTCGAAATAAAACAATTACAAGTCATTATAGCGCCCTATGTTGCCGTAAAGAATTATAGGCATGGCCAACAGATTGTAGGTGAATATCGGACGGATAAAATATTTCCACTTTGGATGATGGCAAATCTTAATCGAGAAGGTATTTTGACAGTGGATGAGGGGAGTGTTTATCCATGGATCGATAGAAGATGTCTAGCTCCTCCAGAAGAATGTGGTAGAGGGTTGGGATATCCGATTCTTGGTGACGTTTCTGATGCAGATGCGTTTTATGCCAAACATGCGGTTTCACTTGATACGACATTGGAATGGCGAACATTCTTTTCTTACGCAAATAATTTATTATTTTCTCTATGCGATGGATCTGTTTTTTCGAAACAAGATTATACATTGACTGAAAAAAGTTTTGTGCTACCAAAAAATAGCATTGCAGAACCATCTCAAAACATTATTGCTACTTATGATCAATATCTTTTAACTCGTAAGACCATTCCTGCATTACTGAAAAAGTTTTCTTCGTTTAGCGACGAACCTTATTGTGACGATTTATCCCCCAAAGAACGTTTTATGGCGAGTTGTGAACATTTGGGACAAATGCAGATGGGCTATCCTCTATCCGCTTCTCAACGTGAGAGCATTAGCTATTTTTCTGATCCAGAACGTAATGAAATCGTGACTATTCATGGTCCTCCTGGTACAGGAAAAACAACTTTACTCCAAAGTATTATTGCTTCCAACTGGGTCGAATGCGCGTTAGAAAAAAAGAATCCTCCAATTCAAGTTGCAACTTCGACCAACAATCTTGCCGTTACTAATATTTTAGATCGTTTGAATGAAGCTGGAAAAGAAACGATTCGATGGCTGCCTAACTTCCACACTTATGGGCTTATCAAATAGAACAAGCTAAGAAAAATAATTATGAGTTTCGTTTACGAAGGAAAAATTCGGGTTCAATTGCAGAATTTTACAATGTAGACTATAGAGATTATGCAACGCGGTATTTTTTAGAAAAATTTAATAACCATTATCTAAAATCAGAATCGAGTTTAAGGAATTGTCAGGAATTTATTCATCACGAATTGCTTTTAAAAAATACTTTACTTCGAAATTGTATTCGTTGTGTCAATGATTTTCACAGTTTGGAGAAATTACTAAGCCATCGTTATGATCGATTAGAAGCCATTGAAGAGTTGTTTATCGAAAACAACCGCGCTATTTTGGAAATAGAAGAAGAATTAAAAAGTCTTAAACAGCTTGCGGTTAGCTGGTTTTCATTCAAAATCAAAGATCTCAAATGGTTATGCTTATTTTCTTGGATACCATTTATCAAACAACTTTTAATGGATCGCATTCGACTTTTTACATTGCAGCATGATCTATTTCAAAGTAGAAACTTCAACATTGATGACGTCGAAAAAGTCATTGAAGACCGAATGAGCTCTCATGCTTCGCTGTTAAAGCAGTTGGAAAAAGACAAAGAGGTTTTGCAGTCGGATAAAGAATTGTTCGCAAAATTATATGGTGAAAAAGTAAAGCTGGAAGAACAATTAGGGTTTAACCTCAATACGGATAATGCATCAGATTTTACGGATAATTCGAACGTGCTTTGTCAAATGGATCAAACTCTTCGATATGACCTATTTGTTTTGGCAACGCATTATTGGGAAGCTCAGTGGTTACAGGAAAGTGGAAAATTAGATCAGCTTGATTACCATCGTGATGACAGAGAAAAATATTGGCGTATTCAGGCGATGTTAACGCCTTGCTTTGTGACTACATTGCATTCTGGTCCAGGTTTTTTTCAATACAAAACGAATTTTCAGCTATTTGAAACCTTAGAAGATGTGATTGATCTGCTTATTATCGATGAAGCCGGGCAAGTGATGCCGGCCATTGCTGGTGGGATGATTTCCATTGCAAAAAGATTACTATTAGTTGGAGATGCCAAACAGATTGAGCCTATTTTTTCAATCAGTGAAAAAATGGATTTTTCAAATACAAAAAAATACGGTCTATGTACTAATGTTGATGAATATCATTCTTTAAAAACTAGCGGTATTTTGTGTTCGGGCGATGCTGCTACTGGACACGCATATGGTAATCTCATCACTGTCGGTCAGAGAAAATCAAAATATCACTTAAAGGAAGATCCTGTTCCAGGCTTATTTCTTAAGGAGCATCGTCGTTGTGCCAAGGAAATCATCAGCTATTGCAACGAACTCTGTTATAACAATCAGCTAATTCCAATGACCAACCAGCAATTTTCACATTACCCTCCAATGGGATACCTACATGTAAAAGGTCGAGAAAAAAAAATCGGGACGAGCCGTTCTAATCCTGAAGAAGCTTTAAAAATCGTGCAGTGGATTCAAGAAAATCAAGTGAAAATATTATCGATGTGTCGTGAGGATTCTAAAAAAAATGAAAAAATTAATTTGAGTGATTGCATTGGAATTGTAACTCCTTTTGCTGCGCAGGGGAACGAGATTCGTTCGACGCTTTATGCACATGGATTAAAAATTGACAAAGTTGGAACAATTCATTCTTTACAAGGTGCAGAACGGCCAATTATTATTTTTTCATCGGTGTATACTACTTTTGAAGGGCAAGGGACCTTCTTCTTTGATCGATCAGTGAACATGTTGAATGTGGCGGTATCCCGGGCGAAGAGGTCATTTTTAGTTTTCGGCGATATGGACATCTTTGATGCATCCAAGCCCAGCCAACCCTCAGGTCTGTTGGCACGATATCTCTTTGCTCGGAACGAAAATAAAATTTATACAAGCCAATGTAAAATGGAATAGCATGAATTAGTCATGGTATGTTCAATGTGATTTGTGAAGCGTTCGTTTTTGCTCAATTCATTGATTCAGCAGCAACAGATTCTCATTTAGTTTTTCGTGTAAAAAGTTTATGCTTGTGTATCTTAAAAAATTTTGTAAGTTTTATTTAATGCTGTTAACGACAAAAAACTTAGGTAGTGTTTCTTAACTAATCTCTTTGTTGGAAATAAAAATGGCTTATATCCTTTCTCTTGCGACCGAGTCTCCCGATTACTGCTTTCAGCAAGAAGTTATTGCCGAAAATATGGTAAAAGGACTTCGTTTGTCTTCTGAACAGTCAGAAAACTTGAGAAGGCTTTATCGCAATTCTGATATTCAGACACGTTATTCTGTCATGCAAAATTTCGATTCTCTTTATAAAGAACCTACATCGAAACAACGCAATGAGATTTATAAAGAAGAAGCTCCTAAACTTGCTATAAAAGCTGCTAAAAAGGCTTTGGTGGCTTGGCAAAAAAATCCTCTTGAAATCACTCATGTTATCTCCGTCTCGTGCACAGGAATGATGGCTCCTGGAATTGAATATTATTTAATCAAAGAGCTAGGGCTTCGACCTTCGGTCGGACGTGTAGGTGTCAATTTTATGGGATGTTTTGGGGCTTTTAATGGTATCTCAGTGGCTAAAGCGCTGGCGAAAGAAAACCCTAAGCATCGCATATTGCTTGTTTGTACGGAGCTTTGTTCGTTACATGCGCAAACAGACCTTTCTTCAGATACTCTCTTGGCCAATGCACTATTTGCTGATGGAGCGGCTGCATGTATTGTAGGTGGGGAGGCATCCGAAAATTATCTTTGGGAAATAGTCGAGCGCTCTTCTCTTGTATTGGCTGATTCCGATCATGCCATGTCGTGGGAAGTAGGAAATAGTGGGTATTTTATGAAGCTTTCGTCGAGAGTTCCTGTGTTCATAAAAAAGCACATTGTTGAGTTTGCCAATGGGCTTTTGAAGCAAAATTGTTCTTTCGAAGAGTGCCACTGGGCCATTCATCCCGGAGGAAAGGCCATTATTCAGGCCATTGAAAAAGAATGTGATCTTCTCCCTGGTCAAACAACAAGTTCTTGGGAAACTCTTAAGCTTTATGGAAATATGTCTAGCGCTACTTTTTTATTTGTCCTAGAAAAATCTTTGAAAAATCGCCAGAAATGGACCGTTGGGATTGGATTTGGTCCCGGACTTTCTATAGAAGGCCTACTTATGAGATCTTAAAATGTTCTTTTCTAAAAGATCGATGGAACTAGAACTGATTGATTTGGGGCCATCCCATTATTCTTCGGAAGAATATCGAGATTGTTTGGATAAGCTAAACAAGGTCGGGAAATATTTAGGAGGGGACCATGCTAGTTTTTGTGCCATGCAACAACTATCTTTTTCTCCCGCGTCCATTCTCGATGTTGGCTGTGGAGGTGGGGGTTTTACGCAAAAATTGGGACGTTTTTACAAGGAAGCGACTGTTAGAGGAATTGATATCTCTCATGAGGCTATTATATCTGCACAAGAACATAATAGATGCCCAAATGTTGTCTTTGAATGTCGTAATCTGAGTGAAATACCAACAAAAAGCTATGATATTGTGATTTCTACGCTTGTTTGTCACCATCTCTCCGATGCAGACTTAATTGCATTTCTTAAAGAATGCTTACGTGTGGCTAAACAAAAAGTGATTGTTAACGATCTTCATCGGCATCCTCTTGCTTGGTTGGGATTTTCACTCTTAGCGCCAATCCTTTTTAAAAATCGTTTAATCACTCACGATGGATCTCTTTCTGTTAAAAGAGCTTTCAAACGAAAAGATTGGAGATATTATTTACAGGTACTTCAAGTTCAAGGTCATCTTTCATGGTATTGGCCCTTTCGATGGATTTTGACAATGGATGCACAATGAAGAAAATTATTATTGTAGGGGGAGGTGTTGCAGGATTAAGCGCTCTAAATAGACTCATCGATCTTGGGATTTCTGCAACATTGATTGAGGCTGGAAGCTATCCCTCCCATAAGATATGTGGTGAATTTTTTTCTCCTGAATGTTTGCCCATTTTAAATAAATGGAATCTTGCACCAGCTAAAAAAATTGAGTGCGTTTCTTTTGTGACAGATAGGCATACTCTGTCCTTTTCTCTACCTATTCATGCAAGAAGCCAATCTCGCTTTGATTTTGATCAAAGCCTTGTGAGGAGAGCGGAAGAAAAGGGAGCCAAAATCCTCACGAAGACAAAAGTCAAGGATATTGGAAGGAGCTCCATCGTTTTGGATAGTGGGGAAGAGCTTTCTTACAGTGATCTGTTGATAAGTTCTGGACGTTTTTTCGGAGCTTCTTCTATTCCTTGCTACATCGGTATCAAGGGGCATATGAAAGGCATAGAAATAAAGAATGGTTTAGAAATGTATCCATTTTCAGGAGGCTATGCTGGACTTTCTTCCATTGATGACGATTATTCCAATTTCACATGTCTAATGTCTATGAATATGCATCGTAAAGAGGATCTCCTTCAGAAGCTTTTTGAAATGGCCCCTCATTTACAACGTCGATTGCAAAATGGACATCTCGCATTTGATAACTGGATGACATGTCAAATCCCTGCTTTTGGCATAAAAAAAACACCCCAGTGGGCTAATACTTATTTTATAGGGGATGCAGCCGGGACGATTCCTCCAGCTTCGGGCTTAGGGCTTTCTATTGCCATTACGTCAGGTTATATGGCTGCCGACTACGCCGCACGCGGCGATAGCTTGGGATTCCAAAATGCCTGGTATACTAAATATAAGGAGGTGTTTACTTATGGGCATCTATTACATCGATTATTGACCACTCCTTTAGCATTTCGTTTTGTTGCCTCAATCGCAAGATTATTCCCCTCATTACCTCTGATTTTATTTGAGAAAACTCGATTTTTAAGCAAAGAAGATTAGATATTATTTTAATCTTTTTCCTGCTGCACTCTTCAAAAAGTTTTCCAAACCAATAATTGTAGTTTCATCGCGGTAGACGAGGTGTTTCTGCATTGCAATGCATTTACGCATGTGCGAGCGTTCTTCAGGGTGACGTCCCAGAGAAACGGCACGTGCTATATAGTCATCTTCTGACTTAGCGATGCAATCACTCATACCCATCAAAGAGAGAATGGCTGTTGTATGCCGTGAACGCATCAATAAACCTGGAAGGGTCACAATTGGCAAGTTATGGGCAAGAGATTCTAGGGATGAATTGCAGCCTGACCAGCCTACACTATCTAGAAATATGTCCATTAAATGTGTAACATCTTCAAACTCTTTACCATTCAGTTTTGGCAAAAAGACACAATAGTCGTTCGCACGTAGACCAAAACGTGCAAAAGTTTTCTCTAGGCGATTGCGAAATTGATGTGCGATCATGGGCATACTTTCAACGAAAACAAGTTGTGCATTTGGCACATCGCGCACGATCTTCGCAAATATTTCATCATTGCAAGGATGGTATTTAATGGGTACTTGACAGCACCAATAGAGAATGGCTTCTTCACGTAAACCAAAGTCTGTGCGTGAGCGTTTCTCGTAGGTAATGGTGGGCGGATCATAATAAATGGACAAATTAGGAAGACGAATAAGTTTTTCCGTATAGTTGTCATCTCCATGAGGAGGTTCCATAAGCACCGAACTAAGGAAATAATCAATTGTTTGTAGCCCTGAGGTATCAGGATGTCCCCACGACGTACATTGCACGGGAGCTAGTCTCAATGCAGCAAGACGCATAGTCATGGAGTCCATACCAATCTCAGGAAAGATGAGAATATCGAGCTTATCCTCTTTAATACTGGCACAGTATTCTTTGAGTGTTTTAGGCCCCACTGTGAGGCGTTCCAAGTATGTGCGGGCTTCCTCTGTAACTTTATCACACTCACCGCTTGTATGGTAGCCAAAGAGTGCAAAATCTTTGTGATTGATTTGTTTAATCCAGCCCTGGATATGCGTTTTCCAATTCGAATGGAATTTAAAGAAGCCAGAGACAATTCCTACGCGGATACGTTTATCGGAAGAATGCTTGATAAAAGGATGCTCTAGTTCCCATTTAGGAAAACGTGCGGCGACGAATTTCGCAATGATGTCTCCGTAAATGGTTTGTAATAGTCGATCATCTTCTCCCTGGTATGCCAGTAAAAATGGTTGACTTAATCCAACACAAAACATGGCTTGTGACAGTTCCTCGGCTGTTGATTCCATGCATAGATCGTGTAGTTCGAGGAGCTCTTGCTCATATCTTGTGCGTACAAGAGTAATTTCCTCTTCGTTTTGATAAATAAAGGGAAGATGGGCAAAACAGAGAATAAAGCGTGCTGCGATGTGATTTGGATGAATTGTAAGAATGCGTTCGCAAATGGCTACAACTTCTTCGTTCCGATGAATTTGAAATAAACAAATGCCTAAATTTAGAAGGGCTTCTAAGTGAGAGGGAGCCTGGCTGATTACTTTGCGAAGTAACTGCTCGGCGGCATCGAAGTCTTTAAGTCGCAACATCCCTATACCAAGATTATATAATCCCTCAATGTGATCTGGATAAAGTGTAAGTAAATGTTGTAAGGGGATGAGGCTTTTGTCAATTCTGCCAAGCGATAGAAGGGCAACACCCGAACTAAGTAGCGCTGCAGGGTAATCTGCATTTAAAGCTAAGGCTTTATTGGCTGTTGTAAGGGCCTCTTCAAATTGTTTCGTTTGAAGAAGAGTCGCTGCCAAGTTCGCATGATGAAGGGGATTGTTAGGATCTAAACGAACAGCCTCGGTAAAATGCTGAATGGCAATTCCAGGATGATTATTTTGAATGGCAATGAGTCCGAGAAAACTATGTGGTACAGGATTCAATGGGTTTGCCAGAACAATCATTTCAAAGAGTTCTTTGGCTTTTTCTAACTTTCCAGCTTTGTGAGCTTCTATTGCCAAGGTTAAGATTTGTTGAATATCTGGATACAAGGAAAACTCGTGAAATTAAAGATTTTAAAATAAAAATTCAGCGTAAATCAACCATATAAACTTTTCAAGCCTTAGTCAAATATGTTATTCTTGAATTATGGATGAACAATTAAAAATTGATGTCACACTTGTGCGCCGTTTGGTGGCCACTCAGTTTCCGCAATGGAAGACCTATTCTATTAGGCCTGTTACACTCAGTGGATGGGATAATAGAATCTTTCACTTGGGGGAAAATATGCTTGTGCGTTTACCAAGCGCTGTGAGCTATGCTATGCAGGTGGAAAAGGAGCAGCATTGGTTGCCCAAACTGGCCTCGTGTCTTCCCCTTCCAATTCCCGTCCCATTAGCACTTGGAGAGCCCACAGATGATTATCCATGGAAGTGGTCCATCTACAATTGGTTTGAAGGCGATACCGCTGCATCTGCACATATAACGGATCTTTGTGGCTTTGCTGCTAGCCTTGCTCAATTCCTCCTAGCTTTACAATGTATTGAACAGAAGGGGGGTCCTCTGGCAGGGCTCCATAGCTTTTATCGAGGAGGATCGCTAGCGATCTACGATGTCGAAACTCGGAAGGCGATCATCTCCTTAAAAGGGAAGATCGATATCAATGCTGCACTTGATGTGTGGGAGACGGCGCTTGCGACTCGATGGCATCGTCCGCCAGTCTGGGTCCACGGTGATGTGAGTGCAGGAAATTTGTTAGTGAAAAATGGGCAATTGAGCGCCGTTATCGATTTTGGACAGCTCTCGGTTGGTGATCCTGCCTGTGATTTGGCAATTGCCTGGACCTTATTTGAAGGTGAAAGTCGTGAAGCTTTCCGCACAATGCTTCCACTCGATTCCGAAACATGGGCACGCGGTCGTGCTTGGGTTCTATGGAAAGCTTTGATCGTTGCATCCGGCCTCACGCGCACAAATGCTATCGAAGGCGAGCAATGTTGGCATATCATAGAAGAAGTACTTGAGGATCATAAGCACAAAACGTGAATATTAGTTTCCCTTTACACTAGGAAAAATTCGGGAATCTCCTTATGATTTCACGACAGAAGTAAAAGACGTAGGATAAGTCAGATGAAAATTGTTGTGGATAATCAAATCGTAAAATTTTTGGCTCATGATACCGCCAAAATCGTCAAAGATCCCTTTCTATCCAGTTCGGGCAATTATATCCATTTTGGATGGTCTTCTTTGCTTGAATATCTAGAGCTTGGATCCATATTTTCAAGTCTTCCTGTATTCGACCAAACTCAACCTGTTTTCAAGGCATGTATTTCGGTTTTGTTCGGCAATGAAGCAAAAGAAATTTTATATATGTATGATCGTCTTTTTGCAGAAAATCTGAGTCAAATCCAGGATCTTCCATCAATTAAAGCTGCTTTCCTCCTTCAAAAAATGCAAGAACAGCGTCAAAAATCTTCTTTTCCAGAAGTGGAGAAATTACTTTTACCAACTTTAGCTTCATATGAAGTTGCATTAAGGGAGAATACTTCTCGCACGATGCGCGATCTAATTCTCTATCTCGCATGGGATCGTATGTGTGTATGTATGGCCCATTTGTTTGATCACCAATCTACCGATCCTAATTGCATTCAAGGGATGCAAGTTTTAAAAGAATGTTTGATCGAATCCTATCAACATATTGCTCAACAAGGGCAGACAGTTCCTGGTATTTATCGGATGATAGAGTCTCTTTTTTTTTACGAAATGCGAGACGAGAACTTACAGAAGCACACTTCCGCGGAGTGGTCAACATTAAATCATAGCTTTCGAGCTCTGAAAGCACAAGATGCGTTGATGGACTTTTTTTATATTGATGACGCTATTATTGCTCAGGAGAACCTGCACACGGAAGAAGAGGCTTTCACGTATTATCTAACCTTGGATTCTGCCGATAAAGTCAATGCTCGGCTTGCTTTAGCTCAATGTATAATGAATAAATTGAATTCTGAATTTCCTAGCTGGGGCTATGTTTTGAGACCAATAAATCCCGAATTTCTCCATATTGTCTCCTAACTTGCTTTGGCTCTTTAAAGCATCCGCCATTTCATATAATATGATATCTATGAAGACATTTATCACCGATCAAGAACTCGATGCATGGCTTGCAAGTCATGATTATTTCGAAGACGGATATATTTTGCGTGTTGATTTCCAACCATTAAAAATCAATGTAGGTTATACTGTAAAAGGGAATTATAAAGCGTATTCTGAACAGGAGATTGTGGCATTCCAACTCATCCCCGGCAAAATCTTAGAATGGACTTGTCTTCATGAGGATTTTACTCCTTCCCAAAAATATATCATTGATTCCATTCAACCATTAGCATTCCAAGGAGGCATAGGGTTAAAAGTGCCTGGAATATTGACGCTTTTAACTGACCGCTTGACTATTACTGAACCAGAGATTATTAAGACAACGTTTCAACCTTGGCTAAGTGATCGTGAAATCTTCGTTTCTTTTGAGATGCATCAAATTCCAAAACCAATTTTTTGGAAACAAAAGCTTGATGCATTAGGCTATCCAATCATTTTTCGCTATTATGCAGGGCCTGCTATGAACTCAGAGGAACTTCCTTATCCTGATTACACTGGGTATTTCATTCAAATAGCCGATAGAATAGCTGAATCTTCAGAAGGTATCTTTATTCAACATTTATCAAAGGAAGAAGAGGTTATTTCATTTCATTTTGTAAATATGGATGAAAAGCTACAAAACGTGTGGAGTGCCTTAATGAGCATTTTTTCGGACCTTCCTTTTGTTAAAATACAATCAGGCAATTGCGAATTTTCAGGCCTAGAATGGAAAAAATTATTGGAGGGTCATCTCACAGAACAAGAAGGCTTAATAATCGATTGTATTTCAGATACACATGGCCAACATGAAAAACTTCAACTTCCAGGTGGTGATATTCTCATTCATGCGGGTGATTGCACATCTAATGGTGAACTAGATGAGGCTTTGGAGTTTTTAGATTGGTATAAAGCGCAAAATTATGCGTATCGAATATTGGTTGCTGGTAATCATGATTTTATTTTCGAATTGATACCAGAGTTGATGGATGAAGAATGTAAAAAACGCAATATTATCCTTTTAAATGACTCAGGATGTGAAATAGAGGGTATTAAAATATGGGGAAGTCCCGTCCAACCTTGGTTTTGTGATTGGGCATTTAATCGTCAGAGAGGTTCTGATATCAAAAAACATTGGAATTTGATCCCAAAAAATACAGAAATTTTGATTACTCACGGTCCTCCCTATAAAGTTCAGGACGAAGTTAAAAGTAAGGATGAATTTACCGCTCACGTTGGTTGCGAAGACTTATATGAAAAAATTGTTCAAACGAAAATAAAACTCCATATTTTTGGACATGTGCATGAGGGCGCCGGATATGTTGCCCTCGATGGTCGAATTTTTGTTAATGCTTCATCTTTAGACAGCATGTACAAGCATAGAGATCCTGGATATATAAGAGTTGTTAAAAAGGAACATGATTATTCTGTATTAACAGCGTAGCTAATGAAATTCTTTAGAACTTAAAAAGAACTGAATGGATAATCCACCTTCAACTCGCAACGGGCTCTGTTGATTGCTAAGCATAGCTTACTACCTATGAAGTCTGCTAATGCACCCACTTCATCAACTTTCGCAAAGCGTTGAATCAGTGAGCCAGGTCTAATGGTCTTAAAAAAAGTCATCTTCAATTTGCTTTTGAGTGATATTGCAACATCGGCTACAAGTTCTTCTGTTTCCTCAAAGTTTGTAAGACCAGGTATGGAATTGACAGTAACGCCTGTGCCTTTAGTCATTCCTAATGAATCATTTAGGTTGGAATGCTTACACTTGATTCGTTCCAGATAAAAATAATGCGACCTCAATTTTGACTTAATAAATTCCAAGGTTATTCGTGAGAATGAATCAAAAGGTACAGCGAACAACTTTCCTTCTATCAGCTGAATGTCCACTGGTTTAGACTATATCACCTCGTGAGCTATACCCAAATACCGGATGTTGAGCTTAATCACTCATGCCACTTTACCTTTCTTGGCAAAGTATGCTACATTCGCTAATAATGAAAATTTGACTTTCAGTTATACACAACGCAACATGATATCCCATGCTTAAGAGTATCCAAACGCTTTACCACACCTTTTTGTTTTATGGTGGTGTATTACTTTGTCCTTTTTCACCAGGAACTCTCGCCTGGAAATTATTTAAAAATAAAAAGGGAAAAATTCGATTAATGTCGAGGGATTTGATCTGTGATACTGAAACCCTCATAGCCTTGCCAAAAAGTGAGAACTCTCTTGATGAATTTACTACAGCATTTTCTCCTTTCATCCCTCTTCTGACGTTAAATGGATTTTCTTGGAAGTTACGCCGGAAAATTCTTACAGATGGACTTAGAAAAATTGACATAGATAAAGATTTCAAGTTCGATCTGCCTCTCAAAAAGGGAGATATCTACTGGGATGTTTTTGAAAGATTATTTCAAATTGGATTTGAATTGATTTTTGGGCGAGCAGCCACTTCACTAGAATTTGATGATATGTATCTAGGTATTCTAGATATCAATCGTCTGATTAAAAGACATACAGGTTCTCCTGACATTGGAGTCCGTTGGAAATTATATCATCGTGTTGTGATTCTTCTATCAGAAGAGAATAAAAAATTTATCTTTTCAGATTCGAATGAATTTAAAACCCTCAGTGAAATTGATCGAGTTTCGATTGTTGTGGAAGATCTTTTGACTAGCATTTGCATTCAATGCTCAGACTTAATCTGTCACCTACTTTTGCTCTATTCATCCTATCCAGAGGCTTTTAAAGCTAACTTGGATAATTGTATCCATGAAACTTTACGCCTATATCCTCTGACAGATATTTGGACAAGGAAACCTGAGGAAAATGAAAGAGGCTGGATTGCGTCCCTCATCCAACTTAATCGAAGCGGATGGAGTGAACCAGATCATTTCAAACCTGAAAGATGGAATTTAGAGGATCATCCTCAATTGATATCCTGGGGGTTTGATTCCAGAAGTTGTCCTGCGAGTAGAATTGGTTACAACTTATCAAAGAAAATGATTCAAAAAGTTCTCCTAAATGAAAATATCTGGATTCTGCCTGCTTCAAATTTTAAACATAACAGAACCTTTTTAGAGGGTTGTCAAGTATGGATAGGGGAGGGGATGAAACCACCCTCATTAAAATGGAAATTCAAGGGGCAGTGGACCAATCAGTTTCATCAATGGATTTTTAGCCGTCTGCGTATGCTAGATCAAGGTGAATTATGGTGAAATTTCTCATTGGTAGTTTCTTGACTGCATAATTTTTGCATTTCTGATTGCACACATAAGCAAATTGAAGAGGGATAGTCGATTATTCGGAAGAAAGCATGTGTCTCGGAAACGTCAGTAATTTTTTAAATATTATCGGTTTTTTCTCCACCTCCTTCGACCCACAATAGCTCAATTAATTGTAATATTTTTCTGTAAGCATCTAGATCTTCCTGGTGGATGTCTTGTCTTAATCGAAGGACGGTTTGATCTTGTTGTGTGTCTGAATCTTTTTCCTGATTAATGATTCTATCCATGACTCGCTGGTGGGGATGTTGGATTTGATGTAATAATTTTTTCTCTTTAATCTTGCGCATCGTCTGTCTATATTCGACTAGTTGACTGTTTACAATATGTTTTTCCAACGCTGTTTTTGCTTTATTCTTTTTTTTGCCGAATTTTACTTCTTTTTTTGGATGTTTTCCTATTTTTACCCGTAAAAGCACTTCTTCTTCCTTTAATCCCATTTTGACCCGTTTATAAAGGGATGCTTTTTCATAATGAATGGTTGGGTCTCTTTTATTTGTAATAATTCCCTTGTTTTGGGGATTTTCAAAAGCTTTCATGGACTTCAAATTCCATCCAAAAAGGCGAATGAAAAAGGACATGAGTTTCCCTTTTTTAGCTGCGACGGCAGCTGCAAATGAACTAAAAGAAGATTCTGATAGCAGAGGGCCTTTATGCTGCATTTTATCATGTAGTTCTGCTGCAACTCCCCCACCCATAGAATGGCCATATAACATAATATTTTGAGAATTAACGCCTTTGCTATGCAAATATTCAAGAAGCATTTCACCATCTTGCACCAAATCTTTCGTATTTTTGGCTCTTCCTTTGTGCCCCTTATTATCTAAAATTTGACTATCTCCAACACCACGATAATTAAAAGTTAAAACATGGGCATTGGTATCTTCTGCAAGCTTTTTTAAGGCATCTAAATGCTTTTCGTATTGAGAGTTCATGCCATTAAATATCACGATCCACTTATCCGATTCAAATTTCGGATGAAGTGCAAAGGAATCTAAAACAATTTTTTTGTCGGCAGATTCAATTTTGATTGAGGATCCAAATCCAGCCTCTTCGAGATTCTTTTTTTTTGCTGCTATATTCTCTTTTGTATCGTTAATTTTAGATTTTAGGATTTTATTGCCAATTTTTTTTCCAAAGTGCTCTCTTAACGCTTTTATAACTCCAATCGAAGCTTTCTTAATTTTTTTATTTGAATGGGAAGGAGCTTGAATAGATGAGCAAGTAAAAATTTCAATATGATGAGTGGATGACCTTGCTGATTCCGTAGGGTGCATAAATCACCTCTTAATGATTTAAATGAATAATATGTTTTATTGTTTATTATACAAATGTTTTATATAAAATTCATTTGTTTTTTTATTTAACTAAGTAATGTTGTTTATTTAGTTAACTAATGTAAGTTGTAAGTAACTAAATTAAAATAAATTTTAGCTCTCAATAAAAAAGGCCTCGAATCCTTAAATTGTTTTTGCACAAACAAAAAATAGGGACCGAAGCCATGGAAATACAGATTATAGTAATTTACTGCCTTTTGGACGACTACATCCTTTCGAAAGGGCATAAAGATTGGCCAAATGCCAAACTTTCTACTGCGGAAGTGATGTTGATAAACATATTCGGAATGAGATTTTTTTATGGGAATATTGAGACTGCACGAACATTTCTTACAGAGCATAAATACATTCTAAAATAGACATCTTTCGAAATTAAACTTTTGAGTGTATATTAGAGCCTCAAAATCAGGAGGCTACATGAAATTTGAGACAGTTAAAGAATTAGATGAAGAGAAATTTCGTCGTCTAACAGGAGTTAAACGA
>NZ_JBFWIR010000036.1:0-31941 GCF_050255895.1 Parachlamydia sp. | reverse complement strand
TTAACTGTTTGAACATGGAGCCATATGAGAGCCACAGGCGATTATTGACTCTTCTTTCAATCGTTCCAGACACGCTAAATGAAGTTTCTGTATAGCCTTTCGTGGTTTCATACTGGTATTCTAAAAGTCCGTGAAATTCTTGTCCTCGACATCTAAAGTCTGGTTTAACAAATAGAAGTGAGACTTCTTGTGTTTCTTGCCAAAGGTTGGCATGAAAACTAAGCTTTTCTCCAACCCCTCTAAAATTGCGGTTTTCCCAATCGGCAGTTGCACCAGACCCCCGTTGTGTGGTGAAGCTGGCACCCAAACCGATGCTGTGATGTTTGCCTTCAGTGACTTCAATGACCATAGGTGCTAAATGGTCGTTTGGATTTTCTGGTTTTTCAGGGGTGATGACAACTGAGCTGAATAAACGTGATGCTTCGATAGCATTTTGGGTTTCTTCTACCCTTTTTGTATCATATAATGCACCCTCTTCCCACCGAATTTTTTTGTTGAAAAAGCGGGTTTTGACTCGTCGATTTCCTGTCACTTTAATGGGGCCAAAGCAAACCTGTGGGCCACTATCTACCGTCAAAACAACGGAAATATCTTTGGCTGTTTGGTCAGCAAAAACCTCTGTTTTTGAAATGCAGGCGAAGGGGAATCCTCTGCGAGCCAAGAGACAGAGCAAGGTTTCTTTAGCCTCGATGATCGTTTTCGGGTAAGCTGTGCATCCAATTCCCACGCCTAAATCGGCCGCTTGAATGTGATCCAAGAGATCGGGTGTCATGCTTTCTTTTAAAATTTCGGGCTTAGCAAATTGAATTTTGAAGGCTTTGAAGGGGTAAATGAGACCAGGTGTAATAAGAAAGCGGACGACGATAGGTGTAGATTTAAAATCAATTTTGACATCAATTTTTGCATTGTAATAAGCTAAGCTATGCATGACTTTGATGAGCTGAGGGATATCCGCCTCCGCTCTTCGATTAAGCATCGCCTGAGTCGTAGGGGGGCGATCTTGCAAGCGGACAAGATCAGAAGCTGATTGTAAAAGCTCTTTTGTTTTCGTGTCATCGACTCCGCAAAATTCCACTTCGTAAGAAAGAGTGCTAAACCCTTGGTTAGGAATAAAAAGAATCAATAGAGCAATGAAACAGTACAAATAAAGGTTATGTTTCATTTTTTTGCTATCATCCGTGAATAAAACTCTCGTCGTGCTAATAGTGAAATTATGATCTTTTAACCTGATTATTTTCAATAAGATCCGATTATTAACGCAGAGGAAGACATGATCGAATTACATGCTGTAATAAAAGGGTATGTGCAAGGCGTGGGATTTCGTTACACCATACAAGATTATGCAAATCAGATGGAAATTTCTGGGATGGCGCGCAACTTATCAGATGGATCTGTGGAATTAATTGCGCAAGGTTCACGAGAAAAACTTGAAGGGCTTCTAGAGAAAATACGTGAAAGGCCGGGACGAGGGCGTATTGACTCAATTCAAGTGGAATATGGAGAAATTAAAGCATTATATTCTACATTTAAAATTGCGCATTAAAGAGCTCGAAATTCCAGCAGGAGGTTGTGATGCCAGAAGAGTTGAAAATTATTTGGATTTTGGCGGTAGGCTTGAGTTTTGCCTGTGCAGCGGGATATATTGCCCAACGTTTAAAACTTTCTCCGATTTTGGGATATCTCATTGCAGGATTTTTTATTGGACCCAATTCTCCCGGATTTATTGCGGATCAAAGCATTTCGGATCAGCTTGCTAATATTGGCGTGACATTGCTCATGTTTGCAGTTGGTTTGAATTTTAATTGGAAAGATATTGATGCCGATAAAAAAATTGTGGTACCAGGCGCTCTGATCCTTTCCTTTTTATCCATTTGCGCCGGAATTCTCCTTAATGTGAGTTTGGGGCAAACCGTAATCGAAGGTTTTGTGATTGGTGTTGCCATTTGTGTATCCAGTACCGTTGTCATTGTCAGGGTTTTGGCGGACCAAAATTTACTACACACCAAACAAGGACATATTGTCGTTGGTTGGACCATTGTGGAAGACTTAGTCTCTGTTTTAGGTTTAATTCTTTTACCCGCATTGATTTATTCTCCTTCTGAAAATACTTCAGGACCCTTCCTTTCTATTCTTTCCTCGGTAGGTATTGTCTTATTGAAAGTGGTGGTTTTGGGACTCATTGTACATTTCATCGGAGAAAATTTAATTGAACGCATTTTGAAATTGATTGCACGCACCCGATCGCATGAGCTTTTTACATTAGCCATTTTGGCTTCTGTCTTTCTAATTGCTGTGGGATGCTCGTACATTTTTGGGATTTCACTTGCATTGGGAGCCTTTATTGCCGGGACCGTTGTAGGGAAAACGGAGTTAAGTCATCAGGCTGCAGCCAATGCTTTGCCTATGCGGGATGCCTTTGCCGTGATTTTCTTTCTGTCCGTTGGAATGTTATTTAATCCCCTCGCAGTACAAAATAATCTACCTCTCTTTGCAGGAATCTTGGTTATCCTGTTGCTTTTACGTCCATTGGTTGCCTATCTGATTGTAAAAATTGCGAAATACCCGAGTTATATCGGATTTACTGTTGCTCTCGCAATCAGTCAAATTGGGGAATATTCGTTTATTTTGGCTGAAGAAGGAAGTCGTCTAAACATTTTGCCTGATAATGCATATGATATTTTAGTAGCTTGCGCTTTTATCAGCATCGCGTTAAATCCCATTTTGTTTCAATTTTTTAAACCTTTGACAAAGGCGACCAGGCCTTATCTAGATGTTGATACCTCGAAAATACAACTGGATACACTTTCCGAAGCCACGGGCACATTTTTACCCATGGCTCTAGTGGTAGGTTTCGGACCTGTAGGAAGAGCCGTTGCGCGTCATTTGGCGACTCAATATCAAGTATTAGTTATTGATCAGAATATCGATACGGTTTCCTCGACAAAGGAAAAAAATATTGAGTTGCTTTTTGGGGATGCCACGCAGTTACAGCTTTTAGAAAGGGCTAAAATTGAAAATGTACAGGTGATCGTGATTACGACACCCGATCTTCCCATAACGAATTCGATCATTGAAGCCGCTCAGCATATTAATCCGCATGCCGATATCATTGCACGTGTGCATTTTGAAAGAGATTACGACCACACAAAATTTGGTAGTATTCCGATCGTATGTGATGAAACGGCTTGTGCAGAAAAAATGGTGGAATTGGTGAGCCAACGAGATATGTAGGCTATTCAGTTTGACCATTTTAACAATTGAAATTAAGCAACTAGTCTTTTATGCTTTTAGTCTTACTAGATAGAGGAGATTAAATCATGAAACTATTGCTATCAAAGCCTCGCGGTTTTTGTGCTGGAGTTGAACGCGCCATTGAAACAGTGGAAAAAGCGCTAGAATATTGGGGTGCACCCATTTATGTGAAGCATGAAATTGTGCATAATCGCGCAGTCGTCGATGGCTTAAAAGCAAAAGGGGCCATTTTTATTGAAGAAATCGAAGAGGTCCCCATTGGAGCACGTTTGATTTATTCAGCGCACGGCGTTTCTCCTGCAGTGCGTGAGGCGGCTAGTCGTAGGCAATTAATCGAAATCGATGCCACGTGTGGGCTTGTGACGCGTGTTCATTCTGCTGTAAAACGATATGCAGCTCAAGGTTATCAGGTTGTTTTAATTGGACATCGCAATCACGTTGAAATTATTGGAACAGCAGGAGAAGCCCCTGACGTGACAACGATTGTGGAATCTCCTGCGGATGTGGAAAAGCTCTCCTATGAAAAAGATGAAAAGCTATTCTATATTACGCAAACGACTTTAAGCTTGGATGATGTAAAAGAAATTACGGAAGCTTTAATTCAAAAATATCCCCATATTGTGACATTGCCAAGTTCTTCTATTTGCTATGCAACGACCAATAGGCAGCTCGCATTACGTGAGATTACAGATCAAACAGATTTGGTTTTGGTTGTGGGAGATCCGACCAGTTCAAATTCAAATCGATTGCGTGAAGTCGCCTCGAAGCGAGGGCTTCCATCTTACCTTATCAATAATGAAAGTGAAATTCAATTAGAGTGGATGGCAGGAGTGAGCACAATTGGATTGACTGCTGGAGCTTCGACACCTGAAGGGATTGTTCAAAATTGTATTCAAAAACTCATTGAGTTAGGAGTAAAAGAGGTCGAAGACGTTGTTTTTATTAACGAAGACGTTGTTTTTCAACTTCCTAAGCCCATTGTGAATGCCAAATTTGGGTCAATCTAACTTTTTCATAAGCAAGGAGGATTATATCTTCCTTGCTTTCTTAGACATTTATTCTAAAAATCATTTCCATCTTTTTAAGAAAAGCACGATAGGCTTCAGGCGATCCACCTTGAATCCTCATTTCTGGAGGAGGGGTTGTGATCTCGTCTTGCAAAGGGATTGCGATCAGAGCCACATTTTCTAATGTCTCATTGGTTTCGACTAATCGTTTCAATACTGCATGGGTGGGATGTGCAAAAGCCATATAGATCCGACGCTTACCTCGCTTACCCTGAAAATGGCTTTGCGGACCATAATAATGGGTGTCGTAAAATGTTTTGATTAAAGGGATTTTATCTGTTGTCACCAAACCCTGGGCATCATGCCAATCATATGCGCAGTCATATCCAAAACGAACGGTTCTTTTCTTTTCAAAAACAATTTCAAACTCATCCACAATACGAGCAGCAGTATAATAGCGCACCTCGCCATTGTATGGATCGTAACCACAACGTGCTGCGTGAGGAGGGAAAAGCACGACATCGCAGGGATCTAGTTTTTGTCGCAAAAATTCGTATAATGCTTGTGAGCGGCAGGTTCCCCCTGAGCAAATCGGGTATAAGGCATCTTCTGATTGCAAGGTAAAGCAATTTTCAGGAGATCCTGAAAAGTCTTTAACCACATGCAAATAACCGCCCTTCCGTTTAAATTGTAGCTCCAGTTCAGTAAGTGCACAATCTTTATGCTCCTTTAAATTAGGATCAGTAAAAATCTTTGGGTCTAATTCGAAAGAAACAGAAAGATCGGTTTGGTGCATAAAATTAGCTCGAAGAAGGGGTTGCTGGTTTTCTTTTAGGATAAAAGCGTTTTTTTTCTCTGGTTTTATCTGTATTTTGAGAAGGGGGAGGTGGCGGAGGGCCAATCCAATTTGGTTCTTTTTTGAGTACTTTTAAAAGTCGATTGAGCGTGCGCAATTCTCTTTGGGTTACCAGGGTGATCACTGTCCCTGCTTTTTCGTAGCGCCCCGTTCGTCCTGAGCGATGGATATAGAGGTCTAGATCATCTGCCAGGTGATATATAAAAACGTGCGAAACCGACGAAAAATCGAGTCCGCGTGAAACCACATCGGTGGCGACAAGCAGTTGGATTTTATTTGTTCGAAATTTATTCGTTACAGCTGAGCGGATATCTTGACTTAATCCAGCATGAAGAAAATCAATGGTTTCATGCAGTTGCTTGCGGAGTACATAAGTCACTTTTTCACATTCTTGTCTGGAACTACAGAAAATAATCGCTTTAGTGGGGGTCTGTGTTTTAATGAGTTCAATGAGATTATGTTCTTTTTCATGATAGCGGCAATAAAGAAAATGATGCTCGATCATATCAGGTGTGGCATCTTCTCCGATCAAAGAAACTTCTAAGGGAGATTGCATATGTTTCTTGGCAATATCTCGAATTTGTTTTGGCATTGTGGCCGAAAACAGCAATGTTTGATGCTCGTGGACTAAGCATTGGATAATGAATTCTAAGTCATCGTAGAAACCCATGCTGAGCATTTCGTCGGCTTCATCGAGGATCAGCGTCTCCACGTGGCTAAGGTCGATTTGTCTGGAGTAAACAAAGTCGATTAAACGCCCAGGTGTGACAACTAAAACTTGCACACCATGTTTGAGTTTAGATTGTTGCATAGCTGCATCCTCGCCGCCAAACAGGGCGAAAGTTTTAACTCCTTTTTCGGCTCCAATTTTTTGCGTCTCAGTCGCGTATTGAAGAGCCAGCTCCCGCGTAGGGACCACAATCAGGGCTTGTACAGAATTGGAGTTTACATCCACGCGATCGCAGATGGGGATTGCGCAGGCTGCCGTCTTACCTGAACCGGTTTTAGCCAAGGCTATGAGGTCTTTTTTTTGAAGAATAAGTGGGATAGCGGCCTTTTGAATAGGTGAGGGCTCTGAAAATTTTAATTTTTCTAGAGCTTTTAAAATGGTTGGATCTAATCCAAAGTCAAGAAAACTAGTCATATTACTCATTTTGGTCTGTGATAGATATCATTATATCGTCTTAGACATTCCTAGTCATCCAATTAGTTTTTTTTATAGATTTTTTGTTTTAATTTTAACAATTCTCTTAAGAAACATGACTTTTCACGGTAATTGTTTTAGCTTTGCGCAATGAAGTTTCTTTCACTTCTAATTCGAAGGGTTCAATATAAATAGAATCGCCTACTTCGGGTGTGTAACCTAAAACTTTTGCGACCAATTGCGCTAAAGTCAAATCGTCTTCTTCGTCTAATTGGGCTTCAAACTGTTTGTTAAAGTCTGCCACGAGCATATCTCCCGGAAAAGTTCTCTCCATGACACGCGCAGGTTTTGTTTTTTGTTTCGAGGCAGTTTCTTCTCCTACCTTTCCAATGATTTCTTCCAATAGGTCATCTAGGTTCAGTAATCCGACTGCCGCTCCTTGATTATTTAAAATAACCGCGACACTTTGATTATTGCGTCGAAATTGCTTTAAAATTTGCATCGCTTTTGTGTTTTCGGTCACGAACCAAGGGGGACGAGCATGGTCGCGTACTCTTTTTGTACCGGGAAGTCTGACAAGGTCGCGTGGGAAAGCGATGCCTACAATATTGGACTGATCCGTGTGAAAGACTGGTAAGTAATCAACACCCGTTTTTTTCAAAAGGGCTCGCATTTGGGCGATTGTTCCATTCGACGGAATCATCGGAATTGATTCAATTCGCGTCATAATCTGTGTCGCATTTTTGATACGCAAGTGAAAGATGTTAGCCGCGATATCATTAAAATCAACTGAAGAAGAACCAGGACCTCGATCCTCTCCATGTTCCTCCAAAATTTTTTGGAGTTCATCTTGGCTAAGAAAAAGATCGGGTTCGGAGCTCGGTTGATTTAAAAGTTTGCTTCCAATTTTAGAAACCATGTTAATCGCCCACAAAATAGGCGACATCAACCTAGCCGAGGCATACAGAAGAGGGGCGCCCAGCATGGCGACATTTTCCGAATAGTGTCTAGCGGCAAACATGGGCGAGAGTTCTCCAAAAATTACAACCAAGAGAATTTGGGGGATGGGTGCCCAATCTGGACTCAAGCCTAAGGAACTGAAAAATTCGCGGGCACATTCGGAGCCGATTACCATGGCCACATTGACACCAATTAAAGTTGTGCCAAATAAGCGTGCAGGATTTTGAAGGAGATAATTTAAATAAATGGCACGTGTATTCCCTTGACTCACGTAGTAATGCAAGCGTACTTTGTTAAGAGAAACACAAGCCATCTCGATCATTGAGTAAAATGCGAGAATAATAATGGAAAGAAAATTAAAAAATAACCACCACCAAGCCGAAAGATTCATTTGCCTATTCCTACAATCCAAGCCATATTATGCCGCTTTAGTCTTTCCTTTTAATTTGCGAATATAAAGTCGTCTCACCCGATTTGGGTAAGCGGAGAGGACATGAAATAAGAAGTCGTGAGTTTCGTATTTTGTTCCTGCCTTGGGAATGTCGCCCAGTTGCTCTGTTAACCATCCTCCCAAGGTGACCATGTTATTTTCACTTACTAAATTTACATCGAACATGTCGTTAAAGTCGGCTAATTCAAGTCGTCCACTTGCAATAATTTCATTGGCTCCCGCGCGTGTATATAAACTTTTTTTATCGCGTAAATCTGCGATTTGGCCAATCACCGTTTCTGCCAAATCTTCACTCGAGATAAGTCCGGAAATCGATCCATATTCATCTACAACCAATGCGAGGACTTGGTTCATTTCACTTAGTTGTCGAATCAGTCGGCGAGCCAGTGTTGTCTCTGGGACATAAAATGGTTTGTCTAAAATGGGGATTAACTCTCGGCCTGAAACCATGTGTTGATTATGAAGAAAATAGGCTTTTGCGCTTAAGATTCCTAAAATGTTGTCAATATTTTTATCGCAAACCGGTATGCGTGAGACTTCTTGCTCAACAAATAAATAGGTGAGTTTGGATAGCGGTTCGTTTACGTCGTAAAATAAAATATCTTCTCTTGGGCGTGCAAGCTCTTTAACGACGGCATCCTGCAAATTTAAATAACCAGATACGAGTTCGGCTTCATCTTTGTGCAGAACTCCATATTCCTCGGAAGTTCGCAAAACATGCATCAGTTCTTTTTTTGAAATTTCCTGATTGCGTTTTAGGTAGAAAAATAAAAGGCGAGAAATGGGCGCAGTAATCGCGATGATAGCCTGCCGCACAGGTTTCAATAGTTTCTGCAACACATCAATAACAGGGCTGACCCAATAGGAAATTGTAACGTTGTTTTGAAAGCCGAGATTTTTAGGGATAATTTCTCCGAAGAGAAGCGTCATGACTAAAGGGAATCCAACCTTCCATTCCCAACCACCATCTGTCCCACTCATGCTAGAGGAAACGTTTTGCAAAAGAATATTGACGATTGTATTTAAGATAAAAATGGTAACGAGCAGGTCTTTTGGATGTGCTAAAAGGCTCGCGATTAATTGCTTTCTGGGATCTGGGTCTTTTGCATACGCCTTAATTTTCATGGAAGAAAGAGAAAACAAAGCCGTTTCGGAACTAGAAAAATATCCAGAAAGAAATGTCAAAACTAGAATAAAAAAAACAAATATAAAAAGACTTAACATGGGGAATTTCTTAGAGAATGTTTTAACATGTGCATTATCTATCTACGATGTTATTGATCTCTGTTTTACCTATTCTTATTATTCTCGTCTATTTGCTTTTTGTATTCAGACTCTGAAGAAACAAAAAGAACTTTTGTGCTGCCTTTTGGACTAAGCCCTAGCTCGCGCATGAGCGTTAGTTCAATCCAAGCAGGGTCACTTTCGCTATTGATTTGGTCAAGCAGCTTTTGTTTGAGTGCAAGCGCTTCTTTTTTTTGATGTTGAAGTGTCAGCAATTGTTCCGTTAACTTGAGAAAATCTGTTTCTCGCTGTTTAATGCCCTGTTCATAGCACATGAGGCAAAAGAGGACAAAAAGAATGACCCACCAGGAGCGGATCATTCCAATATGAATGAAAGAACGCATATTTCTTTTAAGCAAACTCAAGACGTTCTTATGCATATAAATTACATACGTGGGGTTACAATGCCAACCTGATTCATGTACTTTCCATTGCGGTCCGCATAGGAAACTTCACATGGATGCTCAGATTCAAAGAATAGCACTTGGGCCAAGCCTTGATTAGCATAAATTTTAGCTGGTAGTGGCGTTGTATTTGAAATTTCTAATGTGACATATCCTTCCCAGCCCGGCTCGAATGGGGTGACGTTTACAATAATTCCGCAGCGTGCATAAGTGGATTTGCCGATGCAAATTGTGAGAACATTGCGAGGAATACGGAAATATTCGACACTGCGTGCCAAAGCAAAAGAATTTGGCGGGATAATGCATTCGGGTGTTTGTAAAGAAACGAATGCATTATCTTCAAAATTTTTAGGATCAACGATCGTGTTATGAATGTTTGTAAAGACTTTAAATTCATCCGATACACGTAAATCATACCCATAGCTAGACAAACCAAAACTAACAACTTTAGTACCATTATCTGTGTTACGGACTTGTTGATCGGTGAATGGCTCAATCATTCCATGTTCTTTTGCCATTTTTCTGATCCAATGATCGGGCTTAATACTCATACTCTTACCTTCGTGAAACTTGATTTAAGTAGAACAATCCTATCATGCTTTCTATAAAAAGGCTAGTGGTTGTGTGAATCTTCTTTTTTTTGAAAGGAAGAGGGAATCTATTGAGTAATTTTTAACATTCAGGTAAAAAGCTCATTTGATATTCGATATGACTCTTTTGAAATTAAAGACAGGAAACGCACAATGATAAAAAAACATCTATTAGCTTCAGGAATCTTTGCTTTGCTCGCTTGGGGATCACCCCTTTATTCCCATTGCCAAATGCCATGTGGAATCTACCACGATAACATGATTTACGATCAGATCGATCAGTATGTGGAAACGATGGTCAAAGGGATCACGGTCCTGACAGATAACAAATTTACGACACTACACGATAAGAATGAATTTGTTCGCTGGATTATGACAAAAGAGACAGAATCGAATAAAGTCTCAGAATTGATTACCACTTATTTCCTACAGCAAAAAATTAAACCAGATGAAGAAGATTCAACCAAGAAAGTGGTGATGGCTCACCGTTTACTCTTTTTGATTGTGGGAATTAAGCAAAATATCGATATCAAAATGGTTAAGAATTTCCAAGATCAGTGGGAAAAATTTAAGTTGTTATTCCACGTTGAAGGATATGAGTGCAAAATGGAACAGCTGAAATTAAAAGAATGGGAAGAAGCGAGAGAACGTGCGAAGAAGCAAGATGCGACGGATCACGACCATGCACACGATCACGACCATGATCATGCACATGCCCACCACCATCACCATTAAGAATTAATGGGGAAACCGATTCTTGCAAACAGAGCACGCAGAACAATGAGAGGGTGGAGAAAGAAAAACTTCACCACTCTCCAATAAGTGACGGATGCAATTGGCTTTTCAATCACGTGAGAACGATTTAAGAGAGCATCCGCGATCCACTCAAGATGCAGCTCTAAAAAAGGTTTTGGCAGTTCATCTAAAGCAAAAAAAGCGGTTTCCAGAGATTCATCTCCATTTTGTAGAGTTCCACCGATTGGATAACATTCATAGACATGCGTGCGCGCAGTTAAAAGATTAACAGGAGCATATTCTCCCGTTTTTCGTATAAGTTTAACCCGTAAGCCGCTTTCTTCAAAGACTTCACGTACAGCCGCATCGGCTGGAGTCTCGTGATCATCAATTCCCCCTCCTGGTAAAACCCAGATGGGGATATCACGTCTTTTGATTAAAAGTACTTTAGATCGATCTTTAGAAAAGACAATACCTAGGGCACATTCTCTCACAGGTGAGAACCCTCAGGTAAAGGAGCGTGTAATTTCAAAACAAAATCCGCGAGGTTCTTTCCCTCTTGAATTGCTTTTTGTTGCTCTTTTACATCTTTTAATTGTCCATCCGCATTGAAAGCTTCATCTGCATGTGCAATCCAAACCTGCTCAGGTAACACATAAATGAAAATATTTTCCAGCATGGCTCTAAGATGGACCAATCCGCGAAGCCCTCCCAAGTGACTCGGTGAAGCGCTCATAATGGCAGCCGCCTTCCCTTTATAGGGAGCTAAATATTCAGGCTCGTCGGGAGAAGGTCTAGACACCCAGTCGATCATATTTTTAAATGTTCCTGGAAGCGAGCTATTGTACTCGGGAGAAGAAATTAAAAAACCTTGGTGTGCAAGAAAGATTTTTTTGAGGGCTTTAGCATTGTCTGGAAGGCCTTGTCTTTGTTCTAAATCGCCATCATATAAGGGGAGTGGGTAGTCTGCTAAGTCTAGATAAGTGACTTCTACACCCGAGTGTTTGGCTCCTTCTATCGCAATTTTGACCAATTTTTTATTGAAAGAATCTTTTCTTAGGCTTCCAGCAAAAGCTAAAATTTTTGGTTTATTTCCCATTGCAACCTCTTAGATTAAAATTTTGGAAAACAGCATTAGTTTAAGAAAATCTCCCCCAGTAAGCATTCTGCGGGAATTTTGGCGAGCAGACTCAGTTAAATCATTCAAAAAGAACTGACAATAGCTTAAATAAAGCGGAGCAGGATGGCTAGGATCTTTTTGTGCATATCCTTGAAAAAGTTTGTCCTTACATTTTGTGTTAATGATGACTTTGTGGTATTGAAAAAACTCAGATGCAACATGTTCTCGATAGTCTCGCACCTTATAATAGCCCATGGACTGTTTTTTTTGCTGGTAATAGTGATGCGCAATTAAAAGGTACAGTGCGGAAACCTTTTCATAATAGCGATAGCTTAAAATGAGGTTTGCTAAAGCGACGTTTGAATTTTCGGGCAACCGCTTGAAGTTTTTGAGGTGCTTGGGCTTTATTTTGACTAAGTCGTCGATCTGTTTTTGCAGAATACTTGGATCTTGTCTACCGAGAAAAAGCATGGAAGGGGAGAGGGTAAAATCTTTAATAAAGGTTTCATGAAAGCGAATAAGCTCTACAATTTCATCCAACTGCTTGCGGAGTTTCAAATCAAGTGCAGAATGCGTTGTCTTGTAAGTATCAATTGCTTCGATCAAATCCCGATATTTATCTTGGACTTTCTGAGTGCCTATTTGGGGAATTTCACTCAATACACAAATTTCAAAAAGCGTTTTCCCTGCGTGTTTAACAAAATCTTCTTCCGAAAGGCCTTGGGTGGGCATGACGATGTCTGGAGGATTGTCCAGGGAAGTTGTAGTGGTGGAATGATCAGTAGAATGTAAAGGTTCCTTAGATGTAAATGATGTCTGAGAGCGCGGGTTAGCTTTTAATTTGTCCCGCGCATTAGTGATCATCTTGTATTTTTCTTCGGCATCAGGATTACCAGGATTTTTATCTGGGTGATACAGGAGGGAAAGCTTTTTAAAACGCCTGGTGATATTGCTTTCAGGTTTACAGTTATCTGGGTGAATTCCCAAAATGCGGTGGAAATCCTCTGCATGAGAAAAGTCTGGTTCGTAGAATATTCCCTCTTTTTCTTTCTCTGGTTTTTCGGGGATTCCTGCCTTTTGTGTGAAAGTTCCCCCGGAGAAATAGGAACCAAAAAAGTGATGGCAGTAACTGGGATTCCCATGTTGCTTGCTAAAAAAGCGTTTGAGGTCTTTAGAAAAAGAATGAAATTTCAAAACATTTAGCCGATCCACATGTTTTTCAACCCATCGTCCAATGCATGGATGAATAAGCAAGCCGGCTGAATATCCAAAAACATAGCCTACAGTTTGCACAATGCGGACAGCGAGGCGAATGGCACTTTTGCTAAAATCGACTAAAGTCTTCCAGTAGAGATTTGTAAGAGATTGTGAGTAGTCACCACTTAGAATGAGTGTAAGTCCAGCTAATTTAATGGCTTGAACGGCAAAATTAAAAGTCGCTTGTCCGAGTTGAAAAGGAAGTAAGGTTAATTTAATCAAGCATGCTTTACGGCCATGTAAATCGGCAGCAGATTCAATAGTTTTAAAAAAGCTATTTTTTTCTGGGGATGCTGCAAAATGGATGGAAAAACTAGGGCTTGCGGCGTATGTCATCTAAAGTCTCCTTCAGTAAAAATAGGTAAAGCCAACATGCTTTGTTCTGTCGCCAGATTATATGGAGGAAAGTGATAATAATAAACATATAAAGAGACTCCCTTGACAAAATAGGTCGTTCTCATAATGGTAAAGAAAAAAGACTCGATGTTAAAGAGGGTTCCATGGAGAGTTTCTTGAAGGAATTTGACAAAGGGGAAGCCCTACGGATTCGAGATCAGCTGCAATTTGAAATCAAATCCAATTTTTATTCTCATCCCGATATGGATGAGACAACGCAAACGCAAGAATTCTATTTTTTTATTCCAAACTCTCTTCAAGTCAATAAAGAAACCTATACGCGCGAGCAGTTTTATCAAGATCAAACCAATTTAGTGCGTTTCAAAACGCCTGTGTTCACCATTGAGCAGTTGCTGAATATGCACGACGCGCGATCTCCGCTTACACGGTTAAAGACGTGGGCGATGGATAAGAATTTGAATGAAGAGAAAATTGAGGATGAACTGAAACTGTTTGGCAACATTGTGCGCAGTTCGATCCGCCAAAAAGTAAAAGCTTTAAGTTTTCAATTAGACGCAAATCGGTCAGGAGTGCAGGGCGAGAGTGTAAAGGAAGAACTAGAAACCTTTATGCGAGGGCTTGATCAATTGATTCAAGAATATTTAAGTGTGCAAAAAAAGTATAGCGTTTTACCCGTGCAGCCTGTCACATTGGATTATTTTGCGTATGTTGAAGAGTTTGTGAGTAATGTAATCAATTATTATTTAACCGTTCTCTTAGAGAAGGTTCGTTTTTCAAAAAATGCCCAGTTTGCGCAGCTTGATGCAGAGCTATGTGACTTCATTCTACAGGAAAAGAAAAGAAGGCAGGAAAGGAATCAGGAACCCGAGCCCAATAAGCCAGATAGCTTGAAGAATGAATTTATTTCCTATCAAAATAATTTATCGAAAAAATTTGTGATGACAGCCCTTTTCCCGGAGGTCACAAGATTTTCATCCGATTCAGCTATTAAAAATTTAATTGGAAGTTTTTCGGCTGGTATCGCCATGTTCTTCTACCTTCTCTTATTTATTTGGGGAGGAAATGTTTTTGTCATCAATTCATTCCCGTTTGTTCTGATTACTGTGGCATTTTACATTTTGAAAGACCGTTTAAAAGAAGGATTAAAAACCTTGTCCTATCGACAAACGTTGAAATGGTTTCCTGATTACACCACCAAAATTCGTTTTAGAAGTCGAGAAGAAATTTTAGGCACCATTCGAGAGTCCTTCACATTTGTGGATTCAAAGAGTGTGCCATCCGAAATTGTTCAAGTGCGCAATAAGGGTTTTCATTCAACATTAGAGTCCTTCAAGCGACCTGAAACTGTGTTTTATTATAAGAAAGTTGTAAATGTTCAGAGAAAACATGGCCACGTGGAAAATCGGAGGCATGAACTCCACAACCTTTTTCGGTTTAATATCGATTCTTTTTTACGCAAAGCTTCGAATCCTTATTATCAATACATTACAGTGGATCCCGAAACACATCAGGTCGGTGTCACGCTGTTGCCCAAGGTTTATCATTTGAACATTATCTTGAAAAACACATATCAGATCGGAGAAAACAAAAAACAAGCAGAATTAAAAAAGTTCCGCTTAATCCTTGATAAAACAGGGATTAAACGGATCGAAGAATTGCAATGATTAGGGCACAAAAGAAGAGATGACGCTATTAATGACGGCTAAAACAAGAGAAAAGGCTACAGCCCACCAAAAGCCATCCACATGAAAGCCTGGAACAATGGCACTTACAAGCAAAACAAGTAAGCCTAAAATCACAAAAGTGAATAGACCGAGCGTTAAAATATTAATCGGTAAGGTCAGAAGAAAAATAATGGGTCGAATGAATGTGTTGATGGCTCCCAAAACAACGGCGACGACAAGTGCCGTACTAAAATTATCCAGGCGTACCCCGGGAAGAATTTGAGCTGTAACAAAAACAGCGATTGTATTTAACAAAATTGCAATTAAAATACCCATGTTAACCTCTTACCAACTTAAATTTTGCTTTTGCAACTCAGCTTGAGCTTGAGGATTTCCAAGGCGAGCTGCTCTTTTAAAAAGATCTAACCCTTCTTGTCCTTTTTTTTGTGTACCTAAGCCATTTATGTAGAGTCGCCCCAAATAGTATAACCCGAGAGGATCATTTTGTTCTGCAGATTTTTGATACCAGTATAAAGCTTTTAAATAATCTTGTGGGACACCACTGCCAGTTTCGTATAAGCGACCTAAATTGCTAGCTGCGACGGGGTGTCCACTCTCGGCGGCTTGTGTAAAGAGATCAAAGGCTCGTTTTAAGTCTTTTTCGACTCCCTTTCCTGTTAAATAAAATACACCCAAATTGTTTTGGGCTAAACTTGATCCTTGACTGGCAGCTAATTGGTAATATTGGGCGGCCGTTTGTAGGTTGGGTTGGATGCCTCTGCCATTTTCATACATTAGAGCCAAGTTGTATTGTCCTTCTGGATTCTCATGGTCAGCTGCTTTCTGATACCAATTAAAAGCCTGCTCGTAATTTTTTTGGACCCCAATCCCGTTTTCATACATGACACCGATGTTTGTCTCGGCAGAGCCTAGTCCATTTTTGGCAGCCATTTGGTAAAATTTCAGGGCTGTCTGGAAATCTTGGGGCACACCCCATCCATATTGATACATACGTCCAAGGTCATTTTGTGCAATGTCAAGACCTTGATCAGCTGCTTTTTGGTACCACCGAATCGCTTCTGTATAATCTTTTTGAACTCCTTTCCCACTTTCATACAAGCGTCCTAAATTAGCTTGTGCATAAGGATTTCCTTGGTCGGCTGCTTGCTTGTACGCAGCGAGTGCGGCTGAAATATTGGAAGGAATGCCCCATCCATTTTCGTACATGACTCCTAAATTGTTCTCTGAGTGTACATACTTTAATTTGGCTGCTTTTTGAAAATATTCAAGAGCTTTGTTGTAATCTTTAGGATTTAAAACTTCGAGATAGAACCGACCCACTGCATTTAAGCCTTGTGGGTTATTTTGATCCGCTGCTTCACGGTAGTAATTGAATGCCTCAGTTAAATTTTTTTCTACGCCAATCCCGTTTTCGTAAAATCGGCCTAAATTCGCTTGAGCAAAAGGGTTTTTTTGCTCGGCAGCTTGTCGGTATAATTCAAGAGCTTTAGGAATGTCTTGTTCTACTGCCCATCCATTTTCGTACATCGTTGCGAGATTATTTTGTGCCAGAGAATAGCCTGATTGTGCGGCCGAGCTAAACAATTGAAAAGCTGTGTCATAGTTTTTGGGAACACCTTCACCCAAGATAAACATATTGCCTAACAAGGTCATGGCTTCAAGATTTCCTCGGTCGGCTGATTTTTTATACCATCTGAACGCCTCAGCATAATCTTGAGGAACACCTTTTCCGTAAAAATAAAGAGCTCCTTTTTGCAGATCTTCATCAGCCGTTGTCTCTGGTATGGTGGACTGGTCAGCGGGCATATTTTTAGCGGGTTCAGAAATCGTTGACGAAGCATTCCTCTCCAGAATAGGGTGATCTGACGGAACAGAAGGAGGTGAAGCAAGAGGAAGTGTCGCGCCTAGAATGCGAAAAAAAAAAGCAGGCATGGGCATAAGAATTCCTTAGTAAAGCCATTTATTTCACACTAGATAAAAAGAAAATAATAATCAAGCTGCTGAAGGGGGTATAAACTAATTTTAATTTCATCTTAAATACGTAGGTATTTAACTATCTAGATTGCGGATGGCAGTGCAGATTCGGCCTTTTGCTCTTTAATAATGAATTCTTAGATACCTTTACCTAAATTCAGCGCATTGATATGATTCATTTTCAAAGCAAACAGGCTATTTAAATTAATAGCCAGTTAATAAGCACCTTATTAATTTAAATTGCTTCAGGAGGAAAAGATGCCAAGTCAGCAAGCTGTTGTTGAGGTCTTATCTAAAGCGATAGAGAACAAAGAGGATGTTGATCCTCAGCATCTGTCTTTAGAGTCCTTGCTTCTCTTAATCAATACCGAGAGACTTCGGCAATTGAAAGAAGAGACAATCAAAGAATTTTCTAGCTTAAAAAAACGGCAAGGGGAAGTAAGCACACTGCACAAACTTTTGCAAAATATCAACAATGCGACCAATTCTAAAGGTGAATTTGATTGTTCAAAAAATGAAGAATTAAAAAAGCTTTTAGAAGAAGCCAAGCAAATTGGTGTGAGTATCCCAGAAAATAAGCAATCTTTTAAAAAAGATGAAAGGGATCGTCTCGTTGAAAACATTCGGATGACGATCGAAGACCAAAATATTCAAAACGAAATGCAAATGCAAACCATTACGCGCTTGACAAATGATCGTTATGAGACGTATCAAATGGCAAGAAGTATTTTAAAACCCTTGCACGAAGATAAAATCAATAAAGCGCGCAAGATTGCAGGCGGGTAAAAGCCATGATGATCTCCGAAACTCAAAGTCAGGTGGAAAAGCTAGAGGAATCTCTCGGGCAGATCTCTGATTTTATCAATAAAAATGAGCTAAACGAAAGACCTGTTCTCTCAGAGGAGATTCTTTCGTGTTTGTATGGTTCTGCTTATGCATTTTATATGCACGGCAAGTATGAAACGGCGCACCATTATTTTCAGCTGTTGACAGCTGTAGATCCACATTCCAAAAAAAATTGGATGGGCTTGGGGGCTACGTTTCAGGTTCAAAAAAACTATACGCTTGCACTTGAAGCTTATTCTTTTGCAGCATTGCTAGATATTGACGATCCGTATATCTCTTTCTATGCTGCTGAATGCTTTTTTTTCCTCAATCAAATCCAAAAAGGATTTGAAGCGCTCGATGCGGCTGAAGAAATTGCGATTAAACACAAAAATACGCCACACCCACTCCTCAATCATATTGAATTAATGCGTACAGGATGGGAAAAATATCTTAAAGAGGCAGGAGATCAAAATGGTTGTTCCAAAGCTTAATCCTACAACATCTTTAGATTTACGACAAAATCCATTCCGTATTAAGGATATATTGGGGAAAAATACCCCACCCGTGCCCGAATCCGAATACTATGTGAGTTCGATTCAATCGCTGGCTCCTTTTGAAGAAGAAGAAATCAAGCCAGAAGAACTTCCTTTTGCGCCTGAGCAGCCTAAAAAGCAGGATTCCGCTGTCTTAGGGAAAGTTTACGATTATGTGCACTGGTTTTTGGGATTATTTTATACGCCAGAGGCTAAGCCCGTTCAAACGTTAAAAATTGCTTCGGAAGAACAGGAAGAAGAGGAAGATGCCCCTAAAATGCCTTCCAAGCCGATTTCTCCATGTCCCCGTCTCCAAGCACCAGATCACTTTGATGTGCATGCCTTACAGAAAACTCTGGCTGCTGTCGATCATTTACTCTATCAAATTAAAGAAACGAATGAAGATGGGCACGAGCATACAAAAGAAGACCCCAATGGAAATAAAATTGTCACGCGCTCGCTTTTTCAACCTATTGAGGCAAAACAAGATTTATCTCAACAAAATGGCAGTGATAGCGATTCTGGTGACCCCTCTTTAAAACAGGAAGTAGATCTCAATGCCGAAGAAGCTTATTTGCATAAAGAATTTATGCGTTTGATGCATGTAGAGGGAGAGCTTGCCCAAGAAAATTTGAAAATTTTAACCAAACTAGTTTCCATTTCCGTAAAGACAAATAAAGAGCTTGAAAAAGCCTATTTTAGCATTTTAGACGATAAAAATGCGCGTAAGAAGAGTGCGAAAATAATCAAATGGCTAGATGGGATTTTGACTGGCTGCATGATGGCTAGTTCTGTTGGAGGCGTCGTCATGATGATCGCGTTCCCTCCAAGTGCTGTGTTAGTGGTTATTGCAGGGGCCCTTCAGGCGGGAGTCAGTCTAGGAAAAGGATCAACCGAACTTACGCAAGCCATTCTCCAACATAAGAATCGGAAACTCATCAGTGAAATGTATGGAGTTTCACTCGATCGTCATCAAAATAATTAGCAAATGTAATTTTATATTCGGGGACTTCAAGATTCACTCAATCGAGTCAATGATTCTTGGGGTGAACGGATTAAGCTTTTGAAGCAGCGTCAACGCGCTTTAAAAATAGACGTTTAAGGAGGGCACAACATGCCATACACAGATCTTAGAAAAAGAGACTTAAATGACCATGTGGATGTCCATGACCATGAGGTCGCCAATGGAAGTCCTTTAGTGGACGAAAATGGGAATCCATATTTGCACGATCCAATTGAAGTTTATCTGGAAAAATTAGGTGAGCAGCTCCGTCGAGAGCTAGCTGATGGAAATCCAAATGATGAAAGATTGCTAAATCTGGCTTTAAGCGTTTTGATGTTCATGTTTCGCAAAAGTGCGCGTTTTGACAATCAATATTGTCAAGACACCCTCCTTGAGATTAAGTATCAAGGGATTAAAATCCGCGATACAATTGATAATTGGAAGAGAATCGCTCCCTCGGTTGCTTCGGCAGTATTAACGATCGGGTCTGGAGCGGTAGGGCTTGCTCCAGTAGCCGGTGGAGCCTTTCAGGCAGTTAAAATTATTGGTGATAGTGGTAAGATTTTTAATTTTTTAACTGCGGCAGGAACTGTTGCCACTCCATTAGGCGCATTTGGACAAGGAATTGGGGCCCTTCAAGGTGTTGCAAATACTCCGAGCGATGCTAAAAAAGTGATTCTTGAGCTCGATTTGGATAAAATGAAAAACAAATTGAGCGATCGGACACAAACATCTGTTGAGAAAACGCAAAAATGTGGCGAAATAGCCAGGAAAGTTTATGAGCTTTATGCACAACTGTTTGCTATTAAAGGGCAAATGGCGGGAGCTCAGTCTTAATTCTCCATTCTATCAAGCACTCCTTACAGAGTGCTTTTCTTTTTTTCTTTTTTAATTTTGTTGCTCAGTCATTTCTTTTTATCCGAATTTTTATTTTGAAATTTTGATTGCATTTCTCTTTCTGAAATACTAAAAAAATAAATAAAGGGAAGAGTCAAAAAACAAAGCTACTTTTCACCCATTATCTATCTAAACGAAAGGGTTTTATGCAGATTTTTGTTGTCGTCAATAACCTAAAAGATTGGCCACTTGATATCCCTGAAATTGAAGTCGTCGAAGCTAGGACCTATTTGATGGATCCGGCCTATAGTAAAATGCGTCATGCCCGTATTTTTAACCTGTGTCGTTCATATCGCTATCAGACAATTGGCTATTACGTGACTTTGATTGCCACGGCGAGAGGGCACAAACCGCAACCCAGCTTGCTGGCTATGCAAGATTTCAAATCTTCAGCGATGATTCGATTTGTTTCTCAAGAATTAGATGAGCTGATTCAAAAAAGTTTAAAAACGATTCATTCAAATCGCTTTACGTTAAGCATTTATTTTGGAAAAAATGTCGCCCAAAAATATGAGAGACTGTCATCACATCTCTTTAAAGAATTCCAAGCTCCCTTTCTTCAAGCGCAATTTCATCGGGATTCCCAAAAGTGGTGTTTAGCTTCAATCGGAACAATCTCTGGCAATGAGATCCCTTTAGAGCATCATGACTTTGTATTAGAGAAAGCGCGTGATTTTTTTCTGGGGCGTAAAACGATCGCTCCTAAAAAAAGCAGCAAGACCTATGACCTGGCCATTTTATACAACCCAGAAGAAAAGTACGGGCCATCTAATGAAAAAGCCATTCAAAAGTTTATCAAAGCTGCTGATTCTTTGGGTATGAGCACGGAAATCATTCATAAAGAGGATTTCGGAAGACTTGCCGAGTTTGATGCTTTGTTGATTCGAGAAACCACCAACGTGAATCACCACACGTATCGGTTTGCACGCAGAGCCGCTGCAGAAGGTTTAGTCGTTGTTGACGACCCAGAATCGATTCTGAGATGCTCTAATAAAGTTTATATGACCGAACTTTTGGAGCGTTACTCGATTTCTGCTCCAAAAACGATTATTGTGCATAAGGATAATTTAGAAGAGGTTGCGACGACACTGTCTTTTCCATTTGTCATCAAGCAACCTGACAGTGCTTTTTCTCAAGGGGTTGTGAAAGTCAGCAGCAAAGAGGAATTTACTCAGGTTTGTAGTTCACTGATGGAGAAATCAGACCTTCTGGTTGCGCAAGAATTTCTTCCTACCGATTTTGATTGGCGTGTTGCCATTTTTGACGGACAGCCTTTGTACGTATGTAAATATTTCATGGCCCGTAATCATTGGCAAATTTACAACCATTCCTGCAAAGGGGGAGCTGTGACGGGGAAATATGAAACAATTCCTGTCAGCCAAGCACCCAAACAGATTATTCGAACAGCTCTAAAAGCTGCCAAGCTAATCGGGGATGGTCTTTATGGGGTAGATTTGAAACAAATTGACAAAGAATGCTATGTCATTGAAGTGAACGACAATCCGAGTATTGATGCAGGCGTTGAAGACCTTGTGTTACAAGAGGAATTGTATCACAAAATTATCTCGACAATTTTACATCGAATTGAAAAACAAAAAAGAAGATTGTAATTATGTCAGCTCCACCGAAAGAAGAATCTCCTCGCACAACCTGGCATTTATTTGATGTGTTTGGTGTCGAGTTAGAATACATGATTGTGGACCGAGAAAATCTGAATATTCTGCCGATTACAGACCAGCTTTTATATCGGATGCTTGGAGAGTATAGCGGAGATTACGAGAAAGAGCCTATTGGATGGTCGAACGAACTTGCCTTGCATGTTTTGGAGCTCAAAACTACAAAGCCTACATCCAAGCTCAACCAAATTCACGCAGACTTTCAGCGTGAAGTGAAAGATATTAACAAATATCTTGAGGCATTTAATGGGATGCTCATGCCCACAGCCATGCATCCATGGATGGATCCTCATCGCGAAATGAAGCTTTGGACACATGACAATAAAGAAATCTATGCGGCTTTTAATCGCATATTTAATTGTCAGGGGCATGGGTGGTCCAATTTGCAAAGCAATCACCTTAATCTCCCATTTGGAAATGAAGAGGAGTTTGTGCGCTTGCATGCGGCGATTCGAATGATTTTGCCATTGATTCCATCCCTTGCAGCAAGCTCTCCCATTGTAGAAGGAAAAACAACGGGTTTCTACGACACTCGCCTAAATGTCTACCAATCAAATTCTGCAAAAATTCCTTCTATTACCGCTCATATCATCCCAGAAGTTTGCCTCTCTTTTGATGATTATAAAACCAAAATCTTCGATCGTATTTATCAAGATATAGCCAAATTTGATCCCAAAAAAACATTGCAACATGAATGGTTAAATGCGAGGGGGGCTATTACGCGATTTAATCGAAATGCGATTGAAATCCGCTTAATCGATGTGCAAGAATGCCCTAAGGCAGACGTCGCAATCAGTCGAGCAATTGCTGAAGTTATTAGACATTTGACCCAAGAAAGATGGCTTCCACTAGAAAAGCTTCATCAATTTCATGAAGAACGTTTGAAAGGGATTCTATTAGATGGAATTAAGAATGGTGAATATTCGGAAATTCATGATGCCGAGTTTTTAAAAGTTTTTGGCTGGACTAAATCTTCGACATGTACAGCGAAGGAATTATGGGGCCATTTAATCGAACAAGTTGGTTATAAAGAGGATCAGGCTCTTCATCATATCTTGATGCATGGCACACTTTCGACACGTATACTCAAGGTTTTAGGATCTAATTTTTCGCATAAAAAGCTAGAAGAAACATACCGCTATCTCTGTCAAAATCTGGAAAACGGAACCTTATTTTTGAGCCCTTAGTGAAAAGTAGGAATGCCATGCATTTGATGATGACATGTGAACATGGAGGAAACCAAGTTCCTCTGCATTGGAAATCGTGTTTTAAAAAGGCCGATGCTGCTTTGGCTTCTCATAGAGGTTATGACAGGGGAGCATTAGAATTGGCTGAATTTTTATCCAGCCAGCTTTCCTCTCCACTTGTCTTTAGTACGACAACCCGTTTGCTTGTGGAGCTTAATCGTTCACTGCATCATCCACATTTATTCTCAAAATGGACCCAACATCTCTCGAAAGAAGAGAAAGAGATGATCCTTCAAGAGTATTACCTTCCTTACCGCCTGCAGGTTGAAAAAGAGCTTTTAAAAAAAATGCAACGAGGTCCAGTTTTGCATCTGTCTGTTCATTCTTTTACTCCTGCTTTAGATGGGATAAAGAGAGAAGGAGAGATTGGATTGTTGTACGATTCGAGACGTAAAAAGGAAAAATTTTTTGCGACACAATGGAAGCAGAGCTTGCAAAAAAAATTGAACGGAGAAATGCGGATCAGAATGAACTATCCATATCTAGGTAAAGCGGATGGCTTGACAAGTTTTTTGCGTAAAAAATGGGGAGATGAGACGTACCTAGGAATCGAATTAGAAGTCAATCAAGGACTTGTGGATTATAAATCAAAGTGGAAAAGCCTTAAAGAGAGTTTGCTTTTTTCTTTAAGGCAAGTGCTTGAATTAAATTAATTATTTACATATCGTGAAATAACGATAGGCAGGATTATGAAACAAAAGCTTTCAATAAATATGCTTCCCCAGCCCAATGAAGTCACTTGCGGTCCTACTTGCCTGCAAGCGGTTTACCATTACTATGGCGACGAAGTGCCACTCCCAAAAGTTATTGAAGAGGTCCCTTCGCTTGAAGAAGGAGGGACGCTAGCCGTTTTATTAGCCTGCCATGCCTTAAAACGGGGCTATGATGCGACGATCTATACATATAATTTACAAGTTTTTGATCCGACGTGGTTTGAGCCAAAGCCTTTATCAAATATTCAATTAGCTCAAAAACTTAAAGCACAGGCGGATGCTAAAAAGAATAAAAAGCTTCAAATTGCGACAAATGCATATCTCGAGTTTTTGCGTCTTGGCGGAAAAATTCGCTTTCGAGATTTGTCACGTAGCTTGATTCGCCATTATTTAAGACAAGGGGTTCCTATCTTAACAGGACTAAGTTCTACATTTTTGTACCATAGTTGTCGTGAGATTGGAGCTTCAAGTCAACAAGATGATATTTTAGGTCAACCAGAAGGGCATTTTGTGGTACTTTTCGGATATGATAATCAAAAAAAACAGATCTTAATTGCCGATCCCTTTGTGAGAAATCCCTATTCATATGACTTAAAGTATAGTATGGGTGTGGACAGGACAATTTGTTCGATTCTTTTAGGCGTATTGACCTATGATGCAAATTTCTTGCTTATTCGGCCTTCTCGAAAATTTAAAAAGCATGCTTAGAGGGTGATATGGAACACGTGCAAAAAGCAATCGGATTTCTTAATGCCATGGAAGAAGGGAGATGGTTTGATGTATTTGAAATGTTAGACGATGATTTCAAATTTTATGGCTCTCTTCCAGATCCTTTTGATAAAGGCGAGACCGTTGCTTTTCAGCAAGTAATCCATCAAGCATTTCCCGATCTTTCTTTTAAAGTAAAAAAAATAGAAGAGAAAAATAAGAAGATATTTATTGATTTAGGTGTCACGGGTACACATACTGGTCCTTTAAAGCTGCCTTTTCCAGGCTTTAAAACTTACCCTCCATCCGGAGCTCGCTTTTCACTTCCCATTGAGGAAGCTGAATTGATCTTTCGCAATGACAAAGTAGAAATTATTCGTTGCACGACCCATTTGCACGGGGGCATTTTTGGTATTCTGGAACAAATTGGTGCTGAAAATACAGAGTAGATCTGATCGATATTTCAAGCATCCTAAGGCTCCAACCAGTAGTCTACCTGATCTGCCAAATCCTTCAAAAATAACCATACCTTAATCCATGGAACTTGCGCTGAAGATCTGAGAGGCGATAACAACCGCCTCTCTTAAGTCATTATGACTCATCTCTTAATGTGATTAAGGTCCGTAGAATTTCCGAAAATCGGCTAGGTCTGGTAAAGATAGCCCAGAGATCAAGATTTCGATTTGTGTCTAGGTCCACAAAAAGCTCAGGTTCGACAATGGCAGCTTCAACAACAAGTTTGGATTGGAATTTTTCAAAAAGCTGCAAAAGCTCTACATAAGAAATGTTATGGAATAGCAATTTGAGTAAGCTTTGTTGAGCTGATGGTGAGGAGAGAATTTCATTAGCAAATGCTGTATGGGTCAAATTTTTTTGAAGAAGAGCTTTTTGAACAGCTAAAGCAGCTTTATCTTTGATATCGAAAAAAATCTTTTTTTCCAGCTCTTTTAATACATTTGCATGTTTCTCATATAACTTTTCAAATGCGGCTTTCCTAATTTCTGGGATGCTTAAGAATCTTGAATCGTCAAAATCATCACTGAGCGTCCATCCTAAATCCATGGCTTGCGTATGTAGATGTGCTTCAAGTTCATTCAGAAAAATTTGTTCTTTGTAAATGTGTGCCAGAATTGCAAGGGATTCGCTACAGTCTTTTTGAAAATTATTTTTTTTGATTCCCAAGGTCTTCAGTGTCGATTTTATTTCTTTCAATTGTTCTTGAGTCGCCTCTCCTTCAGGATTAAAGAATTTAAAGAGGGCTTGGGCTAGTTCTTTGAATGTTTGTGCTTTGGAAGAATTTTTGAGTAAAGAGGCTTCTTCGAAGGATAGCGAGTCGTTTTTGAGTAAGGCATACACGAATCCGATCTCTTCAGCTGTTTTGGGCGCAGCTGCAGTTCCAAGCTTTTTACTAATTTTTTCAATATGGCGATGAATGGTGTGTGCATGTTTGTCATCAGCCTTAGAGTAGTTAGCCAGTGCATAAATTCCCACCTGTGCCAAATTTCTTGTGGCGATGATCAGGGGTGTCTTTTGTTCTAATTCCCTTTCCATTTTGATAAAGGCTTGAAATTCCTCAAAATTGGGGGTTCCAGATTCTGGCCAGTTCAAAAAGGCCAGTAAAGTGATCTTTTTTTCAATTGGAGAAGCTTTATTCGTATTGTTTTTAATTAAAAACGTTTTCTTGATGATATTTTGGGAAACAAAGATGGCGTCGATCATGTGAACGCTTTCATTTGTATTGGGGCTGTAAGGCGTAAGTAGAAGCTCAGGAGGGTATCCCAAACAAATTAAATGAGTTATGCCATCGAAGATCTTATTCTTTATTGTAAGCATTTGAGGATCTTCGTTAGTTAAAAAAGTCACTTGCAACTCTGTATCTGAAATTGTCACAGATTTGATTTTTTTGGGATCTGCTCTTGTACTTTTAGGAACAAATGAGGGAAGAAGCCCTTCATTTAATTCTTCTACAAAATTTTTAATAGATAGCTCTTGAGGGGAATAAATCTTCTCTAGCCCTTCGTTAATTTCTTTAAAGAAGTGGTCTTTGTCTTTCATACGAGAAGATAAATCTTCGACGGTGATACCATATTTCTTAATGAGATATTCCGCAGTTATACCCTTTTGAGCTAACGTGATGACAGATTGCTTTTTTTCAGTCGGGAGGTTTTGACAAAATGTTAAGAGTTCCTCTTCTTGAGAAAATTTAAAAAGATAAGCATCTTGTATCCGACTAAGAAAAGTTTGTGAGCTCTTTTCTTTAGATTGCAAAAATTTTAATGCGTCTTTTTTTTGATTCGCCTCTGTCGTATTGTCCTTATGATGTTCCGCTAACTTCTTCGCCTTTGCAAAAAGATAGTTAACTTTATTGAGAGTTGCTAAATCCGTTTCGTTTAACAACTTGACTATGCACTTTTTATTGACAAGGCCTTTACCTTGGAAAAAACAAATCACGATATGCAACGTTTTAATAAAAAAATTAGAGTCCAAGCATGCCAAAGCCTGTTTGACGCTAATCCTATTCTTCGATGAGCCGATTTGTAAGCATTGGGCTTCATGATATTTTGAAATTGCTGTTACGGGCGGAGTCGACATTTTGTTCCTTTAGAGATTAAGCAGTTTGAAGGTGTAAAAAATGATGGTCTTTCTAAAAAGAGGATCATTGTTCATATCAAATGTCTTTTTTTAATATATTTTGAATTTCAGAAAGCAGTTGATCCGCATATTGGGAGGCTGCTTGAGTTGCTTCTTCAACACTATGGAAGTCTTTCTTCTTAACTCCACAATAGAGCTTAATTTTTGGCTCTGTTCCGGATGGACGTGCGATGACTTTGCTTCCATCCTCTAGCCAAAAGAGTAGGACGTTGGATTTGGGAATCGAAATTGATTCTTGTTTTCCTGTCTTTAGAGTGGTTTTGGTTGAGCTTAAAAAGTCTTCAATACTGATCACCTCTATTCCACAGATCGATTTTGGTGGGGATGCTCGTAATTTTTCCATCCCTTTGGCCATTTTTTCTTTATCAGATTTGGTATCCTCAAATTTCATAGAAAGTAATTTTTCAAGGAAAAAACCATATTTTTGATAGAGGGAATTTAGGAGATCCACGAGCGTTTGATTGTTTCTTTTTGCATGCAGCGCAGCTTCGCAAACAAGTAGGCTTGAAAGGATCGCATCTTTATCTCGCACCTGAGTTCCCAAAAGATAACCACAGGATTCCTCTCCTCCAAACACATATTGATAGCTATTTTTCTCTTGTTCCCATTCATGAATATGTTGAGCAATATATTTGAAACCAGGGAGGACATTAAAACATGTCTTACCATACGCATCCACAATGCTTTTAAAGAGCTCTGTTGTGACGATCGTTTTAATAAAGGCTGCGCGTTCAGGCATCTGGTTTTTGTGTATGAGGGCTTCGCAGACATGTGCTAGGCATATGCATGCGACTTGATTACCCGTTAAAATATGAATGGAGTCTTGGTGTTTCACCGCGACCCCTACGCGATCCGCATCAGGGTCTGTAGCCACTAAAATATCGGCATTTTGTTGCTTAAGCAACTCTATGCCTAAAGATAATGCATCCCGTTCTTCCGGATTAGGATAATTGACAGTCGGAAAATTTCCATCTGCAATGATCTGATTTTTCACATAGTGGATGGTTTCAAATCCCCATTCTTTAAAAGCTTGTGGCATGAGTGTAATGCCTGTACCGTGTAGACTAGTATAGACGATATTTAGCTCTTTTCCGTGTTTTTCATTTTCTTCAGGATACATTTGCAGCGATTCAATGGCCTTTAAATAAGCCGCATCGACATCTTCTTCTACGCGCACTATCAAAGGGTGCTCAAGAGAATCAACGCGATGAATCATTGAGAGGTCAATAATTTTGTTAACTTCTGCAATGATTGCTTTGTCGTGTGGAGGGAGAACTTGGCCTCCATCACTCCAGTAAACTTTATACCCATTGTATTCGGGGGGATTATGGGAAGCTGTTACCATGACGGCGGCATGGCATTTTTTGTCGCGACATCCAAAGGAGACATAAGGAGTTGGGCGTAGATGCTTACAAAGGTAGGTTTTGATTCCATTGGCAGCAAAAACTTTGGCCGTTTCTTCGGCAAAGAGCTGCGAATTGTTGCGCGAGTCATATCCAACGAAGACCGATTTTTCTTCTGAATCTTTTTGCTGGAGCAAGTAGTTTGCAACACCCTGAGAAGCGGCTCTCACAGTATAAGGATTCATCCGGTTAGTTCCGACTCCCATGATCCCACGCAATCCACCTGTTCCAAAAGAAAGATTTGTATAAAAAGCGTCGATAATTTCTTTAGGATTTTCTTTTAAGAGATGACGGATTGTTTGCTTGGTATTTTCATCATAAGCTTCTTCAAGCCAACGAGTAACATTTGTTTGAGTTGTCGAGTCAAGTACGGTTTTTTCATTAGACTGTTTCATGGACTTCCTTAATATGTTGGACTTTGTTGCAAGAGTTCACGCGCTATTAAATGAAAAGGATCGCCAGCCTGGCCGCTATGAAAAGCCGCAGGTACACCTTCATCACCTCCAATACGGATCGATGGATGAAAAGGGATACGACCTAAAAGAGAGGTTTGAAATCGCCTAGCAAGGTCATCGACTTTTCCTTCGCCAAAAAGAGCGTAGGTATGTCCAGTGTCTGGTGCAGTGAAACCTGCCATATTTTCAATTAATCCTACAATAGGAATTTCTAACTGATGAAAGGCATTCATCACTTTGATCACGTCTAAAATGGCAACTTCTTGAGGTGTCGAGACAATTAATGCTCCTGTTATTGTTAGCAGCTGAGAAAGAGAAAGGGGAATGTCGCCTGTTCCAGGGGGGAGGTCAATCAGGAGAACGTCCAAATGTCCCCAAAAAATATTTTGGATAAATTTTTGAATCGTTGTATGCAACATAGGTCCACGCCAGACGATGGAGCGTGCTTCTTCAATGAAGAATCCGAGAGAAAGAATTTTTACCCCAAATTTAAAAAAAGGGGTAATCATTTCCTTTCCATCCGCATCCACCTCTGATTGAGGGGTTAGACGGCGCAGGCCCATCATGATAGGAACCGAAGGCCCATAAAGATCCGCATCTAAAAGGCCTACTGATAACCCTATTTTGGCAAGAGCGACAGCTAAATTGACCGCAACAGTCGATTTGCCTACGCCCCCTTTTCCTGAGCCAACTAAATAGGTTGTTGTGCTAATTTGAGACAGAGCGTGTGCCATAAGCTATGAAGAAGTTTGAATCGAGAGTTGCTGTTGAATGGTTTCGAAAGGAACAACGGGCGCATTGCAACGAATCCCTTCACAGTGAATAGAGGCTTCTTCCCAATCTTGTTTTGATTTGAGCAGCTGTGGCCACCAGGGGAATGTTCGGCATTGTTTAGGACGAAGCGAGTAGACTGAACACTTATTTTCTTTTAAGAAAACGCAGTCAAATGTTTTGGGATGTTCCTTCAATGAAAATCGATCCCCAACTTTGCGTACGTAGCGTTTAGAAAATTCGTCCAAAGATAGATTAAGGTGAGTGGCAAGATTGGCAATTTCTTCTTTAGAAATCCATACATACCCAGGGGCGCCTGTGCAACATTGGCCACATCCCGTACATTCAAAAGAAAGTCCTTGTGCATACCAAGAGGAGTTTTCTTTAGATTCATCGAACATTGTTAAGTTATTTTTTTTAGACATTTAATCACGATTTTTGTAAATCTGTCGAATTCCAGCTACGACAAACAGGATTAAAAAAACGATACATACAACGCCTACAACAGCGGCTTCGACAAAAAGATTTCCCAATAGATTAGGTGACATTGTTTCCTTTAAAATAGGGGGTTCCTAAGAAAGAATGTTAAATTATCAGGAACAGCTTGTCAAGCTTGCAGGCAAAAAATGAAATAAGGAACGACCATATCCTCACTAGAGGATATGGATCCAGTTTTTTAGAAGTATAGTCGCAGGACTTATGGCTTAGAATTGTTATATTCTTGCTTGATTTTGTCTAAAAGAGACATGCCATTTAAGTTCTTTTTCAATTTTTCAAAGCTTTGATAGCCTTCAAAGGTACAGTATTCTTCAATTAGCTCTGCGAGACTTGTGTCAAAATTGTCAATAAGAGGAATAACGAGTGCAAGATCAGTGTCTTGATTAAATGGATCATCAAAAAACACTTCGAGGGTATGCTCATGTCTTTTGCGACTTTCTTCAGGAATTTTATTCAGCATTGCTGCAATAACGTTACTCTTTTGGACGTTATAGTCTTTCGCACAAAGAACAATGTCTTCGATGGAGGAAAAGTATGTTCCGGTTAAATCTTTAGCAGTTTGCCCATTTTTGACAAGGATTGGAATCAATAATCGCTCAGCTGAATTTGCGGGAGATTTTAATAAACCAATTTGTAGACTTGTTTGAGGAACAAAATTACTAACATCTTCATAGAAATTTTTTTCTGAATTTAGATGAATAAAATCTAACACTTCTTTGGCTGTTGGGGAAGTCGCAAAAATTTGTTCAACTGTTATTCCCTTATCTGTTAAATCTTCAATGAGCTGACGAGATTCGGTAGGCATACGAATAAATAGTGCATCTTGCAAATCAGGATTTGTCGTAAAATATTGGATATCACCCAAAAAAGGTTGACCTAAGAAATTCTGGATGACTTCATTGAAATCTTGCTCATTTTTTGCTTCAATAAGTTGATGAAATAAATCCACATCCATGTTAACTAAATCAATCGCTTTAATATTTTTTTCTAAGCATTTTGATATGTAATCGATGTTGAGAAGGTCCTCAACTTGGCATTTCTGATTAGAATCGGTTAATCCTTCTATAAATTTTTGACGAGCTTTCAAATCAAATGCAGGTGCGACAAAATGATCCATAAAATGAGAGACTTTTTTATTTATTTTCGAGGAATCCGGATAAGCTTTGTTAAACAAGCTTGTAAGGTTTTTTAAATCTTCGAAGTTGTGAGAGCTAACTCGATTTGCAATATTTTTTTCATTGAACCATTCTCTTTTTAAGACTAATTTTAATCGCGCAATAAGCTTAGTTAAAGCATTTCCATATACAGCAGAAATTGCTTTTTCTAAGGAAATGGTTTTTTCTATCTTTTTTGTACAGGGCTAACGCATGAAGAATTTAGTTTACGCCGATAATACTCAAAAGATATTGCCGATCCCAGCCTGCTTTCAAACGTTTGTTTTTTATTCCCACTTTTGTCACCTTATCTTCTTTTAGTAAATT
>NZ_JBFWIR010000035.1:0-32628 GCF_050255895.1 Parachlamydia sp. | reverse complement strand
CATTTCCAACCTATTGGTTGCTTGAAACACAGAATTTTCTTTAGCAACGCAATAAAACCAAAATAGAAGGAAATCAACTTCAGCAAGTCCTGGGATCCTTATTAAATAAAATTCTAAGGCACGAGATTATCGAAATTGCGCAAATACAGCTAAAAATTAAACAGACGGAAAGCTTAGAAAGACTAGAAGACGAAATTTATCAAGAATTAAAAAGGCTTGAGCAACTCAGCCTAGATATGCCGCCCCCATATGCACAATCCCCTTTTCGTACAGGGTTTTCTACCGCTCTTCCGCAAAAAATAGCAGTGAATATGATCCTTACCAAATGGGCAACATTCCTGAAAGCTCATCACAAAAATGAACATGAAATCATAGAAGCTCATGATGCCATGATCAAACAGCTTCAAAGGGAATTACAAAAACTCGGATACTCATACGAACTATTATTAAACCCTCAGCTCATTTTACAAGAATTGACTTTTCTCTCTTTGAGTGTTTTTCCTGAGGCTCAAGTCATCCTCTCAAAAATTTTTATCAAAAGAGAAATAGCAGATCAAGCAAGCCTTCTTCTCAATGTCGGTTTAATAAAATCGAACATTGTCAACATGAACGCCCTTTTTTTGGCGGCCTTGCAAACACTCGAACCCACGATTTCTCCTGTTCAATACAATCTTTTTAAAGATAGCCTGAAAAATTATAACCACGCTCTGCATGAAGCCATTCAGTTTCTAGAACAAGAAAAAACCTCCCGGGCTTCTCCAGCTTTTACAACATTAAATTTATCAAATTTAATTCTTGAAGCTTTAAACGCAAACGAGCAAACACGTCAATTGCTCATTGAAATATCTCAAGAGATACTCAATACGCAAAAATGGAAATTTTTCTTACAAAAATTTTTAACAATTCTTCTTGTGACGCTTTCTTCTTTCATCATTATTTTTGCCATCTTATTTAGAATCTTGACTGGCCATATCCTGTCGCTTCTTTCGCTTATACAAGAACTGAGTAAAGGTAACTTTTCTGTGCGCACGGATTTTAAAAACAACGACGAGTTTGGTCAAATCGGACGAGCTTTAGTTCTAATTTCTAAAAAAATGAAAACATTTATTGATAAATTAAACGCCCTTTGTCACCTCGTCCAAGACTCCTCATTTGAAATTGATCATACAGTTAAACAACAAGCCGTTTCTTTGATTCACCAAGAAGAAGGAACACAGAGAATTGAAACGATTGCTAGGCAGATTGCTGGAAATGCCCGTTCGATTGTCAATAAGATGACCGAGTTTACCGCATTATCAGCACAGTTTGATTTGGCTGGTAATGTCAGATCTTCTCTTTCGCAAGCACAAAGTGAAATGTCCGAGCTTGCACGAGTTCCTGTAGATATTGTAAATCAGCTTCAAAACGTTGATGAGAAAGTAACACGCGTTAAGGACTTGATTGGTTTTATGATCCATCTCTCCGATCAAACACATTTGCTATCTTTGAATGCAGCAATTGAATCCAATCCTAAAATAAAAATTTTTAAAGAAATTACGAAAAACATCGAATTATTTGCCGCAAAATCGCTCACTTCCACAAATGAAATTCAAGATATTATTTCAGATGCTTCACAAAACGTTGTGCTTTCAGTACAAAACGTCGATATCTATCTAAAAGGAATTTATGAAAGTGGAAATCGATTATCTCTCGTGAGCCAACAGCTAACCCATATAACGGAACAAGTATCAAGTCAAACGGCTCAATTTTTAAACGTCACAAAAGTCATGGAAGAGCAAGCTAAAGATGCAGAACAAATTATGCAGTCTATTATAGATATGAATGCAACATCAAAAAAGAATTCATTTGCAATCCAGGAGTTGAGCAAAACGATTTCTACATTAAAAGAATCTGCCGCCAGTTTAGAACCTTTAGTAAAAAATTTCACCCCCTCTAATCCGGTATGATGCAATCTCTTTACCAATATTTAAATCAGATCATTTCAAAATTTAGCTACTCTAGCAAAATAAATTTTATCGTATTTTTTGCAGCTGCATCAGCGATTTTGTTAGCCTGTATGCTTAAATTTTCGCAAAATCAATTTATACAAATTATTCAACTACAAATTCAAGGCACAGAAATCCATCGCGAACTCTCTTCCATCTTCTATGAACTTATGCAAGAAGAGAATTTATTACTTAGAAATCTTAAATCCTCCGTCCGTGATCAAGAAATAGATGCACATTTAAAAAATCTAAATCGATTATTACTCCCGCTTACTCAGGAAAAATCAGAAAATGAAAACTTCTTAAACACTTTTTCTGAATTTCAAAAAAACTGGCAAACCTTTAAAAATCCAGAAATGGATGTTAAGCAAAAACAACTTCTCGGAAATCAATTGCTCAACATTGTCCGTCTAATGATTACTGAAAATAGGAGGGCAACACATTTAATTCTAAATTTCGATGTCGGCACTCATCGTTTTATTGAAGCCATTATGATCCATTTACCAGAAACGCAGCTCCTTCAATTTCAAATTATATTCAACAAAATAAATAAACTTTCTTCCCAAACTGATTTAAGAGTTCTTTTGGAAAGATTGCAAAAAAGTAACGACGCAACCATTTTTAGTATTTATCGTGCTGCACAAGATAACCCTTATTTAAATGAATCTCTTCAAAGATCTCAAATGGGTTCTAGAATCGAAATTTTTAAATTTGAAGCTGATCAGTTTGTTTCCATGTTGAACGAACAACTCACCCTTAAAGATCAACAACCAGAAGCCTTTTACGGAGAAGTAAACGAGTTTCTCAATGCCATCTATGATTTGAGTATGGAAGGTACTAAACAATTAAAGCATTTGCTTGAAATCCAATTGCAGACTTTTAAAAAACGGGAATTGATCGCTACAGTTTCTGTGATCATAGGAACATTATTAGTTTTGCTTTTTTATATCACCCGTGTGATACGACTTCCTCTTTCTGAACTTGAAAAAGCTGCTCAGGAATTGGCAAAAGGCAATTTATGGGCTCGTGTAAAAATTACCACTCATGATGAAGTCGCACACATGTCGCATGAATTTAACAAAATGGCTGATTTTTATTCTCACACTATGGTGCAAGTGGGAACCATCACCAAAAGCTTATTTCAAACGAGTTTAGCCATTTTAAAAACAGCTAAACAACTTGAATCTAATATACAAGCTCAAGAACTTGTAATCTTTCAAATAGAAAATCAAGCAAAAAAAATTGCTTATAATGTGAGAGAATTTGCTTCTACACTTCAAGAAGTCAAGCAAGCATCCACAATCACATTTAATTTAGCCGACATCGGACAAAAAAGTTTAGAGGAAATGGAATCAATCATGCAGAACATGCGTGAAGGATCTTCGAATATTGTCAATACCCTCTCCTCATTACAGGAAAAAATTGAGAATGTTCAAGAAGTGATCAGCACCATTATTAAAATCGTGGATCAGGCTAATCTACTATCTCTGAATGCCACTCTTATTTCGAATAAAAGTGGTAAGCAAGGAGCAGGATTTTCTGTTGTAGCCAGCAAAATTCGAGAACTAGCAGATCAAACAGCTTATGTGACTCTTGATATTGAAAAGCGGGTGACCGACTTATTTCCAGCAGTCTCAAAATCCGTGTTAAGTGTCGAAAGCTTTGCTAAATCGATAGAATTTCAAGATTTGCATACAACAAAAATTAACAACGAGCTGAAAGACCTCATTGCCCACACTCAAAAACAGATTACAAGTTTTGAAGCTGCTCATTCTGGTATGAAAATACAGGAAGAAGGAGTTGCCCAAATTGAGTTCTCGATTTCAGCCCTCAGTGATGAGACACATCAAATTACAAATTCAGCGCATCAATTGCACCAAGAAATCGAGCAGCTCTACCAAGCGGCGAAAAGCTTGAACAAAACTGTCCATACTTTTAAAACAAGTGCTCCCGAAAAAAGCCAAATCTCATAATTTACTTCTTCAGCAAAGCATGCATAAAACTGTTATAAAATTTGGACTGCTTAGCATGATGCCAAATTAACGCTCTTTCAAAAAAAGCCCTTATTTTTTTCTTTATCTTGTTGTCTGAAAATAACCGAATCAATGCAGCTTCTTCCTGATCATTAAAAGACGATTCAGCATTGTAAAGTTTAGCTTTAACAATTAATTCCAGAAAATGTGGGTTGTTTTTTAATTCCTTTTCATCAAAGGGAATCTTTCCATTTTGAACAATTCCCATATGCAAGTCATATAAACAAATTCTACGTTTGCGCTTTTGGGCATCTTCTACCGAAGTTTTTTCTCTATCTTCAAGTAATTTTTTTCGCCAAAAAACGCCATCTGTTGATTGATCTCCCATAATAACAGAGAATTGTTTCGCGCCATTAGGAAGTTCATCCTCTACAACTAAAACTTCGAATAAGGATCTTTGTTCTTTTCCTAAAGGTTGCATCGGAAACTTAAAAGGATCTTTGGGCTTTAACGTCACAAAATTATTCGTCATGATTAATTTTGCGTATGGGGAATTTTTGAAGAATGCATGTGCAGAGGATATTTTGCGATCCGATGCATTTTTAATCACAGCATCAGCAGAAAATAATAAACAACTAGAATTTAAATAGGCAATTCTTCCAATTAAGCTTAGCCCTGCGTAAACCAAAAGACCCCCAGCAGTAAAAATGATCAGAGGAATCGAAATAGGCAGAGTCGCTAGATAAATTGGAATATCCACATTCATGTGAATTTTTTTCTCAATTTTCTTTGCTATATTGTTTATAAAACTGAAAAATACTGGGGGAAACATAATGACACTTGCCACAATTTTTTTAATACGGAAAAGAATTGTCGATGATGGCTTTATCCAATTTTCAGTGTAAAGATTCAAAGATCTGCGCCATTTATTAGCGGAATGCAATTGCAAGTATTCATCATCATTGTTGTGAGTTTCTCGATTAATCTCTACATTCGTTTCCACATTTTGTTGAATTTCCGCCTCCACACCAATTTCTACAAAATGCTGCTTTTTCTGTGCCGAAAGCTGGCATTCTCTTTCTTTGATCGCAAGATCGTAGGTTAAAAGCTGTTGCTGAATCGCTTTTTTCTCAGATTTTTTTAAAAGCTTAAGCTGTTTTAGCTGAGTGAGAAGCTGATTACGATAAATAATTAGATCTTCGGCATCTGTCCTTCTTTCAAGAAGTCCTCCATAAATTTTAAATGCATCCAATTCTACCTTTTCAATCAGAATGGGAGAGAAATCTTTAAATAAAGCAATTGCATCCTTTTCTGATTTTGCATGAATCAGTTTTCGCATTAAAATGGATCGAATGTCATTGCGCATTTGTTGTTTTATGGAACGGTAGAGATCATCTGCCTCCTGTTCAGCCTGATTCCTAATCGCTAAACTAAGTAGTTTTTGATAAGTGAAAATTTCTTCTGGTTTAGCAATGACATTATAAATATCTTCTGTTGTCGCCCATTCCACAGTTTGCTCTTCTAAAAGCTCACGCAAACGACCGACTCCTTGCAATAGATCATCTTTAGTCGTATGCTTTGAAAACGTCGCAATCCCCTTGGCCCTTGAAAATTGTTTGACATCAGCACCAAACATGTGCTTTTGATCACAAAAAGTAAAACGTTGATGGGGTGTCAGCTGACTTTGCTCTAATGGGATTAGCTTATTCCTCCCAACTTCTAAAACCTTTAATTGATCTTCATGAAAAAAAACGACACCTCGAATTTCTGAATTATTTTTGTTTAAATGAGCGAGTAATCTTTTAGCAATCACCAAACTTCCTGAGCCTGTTTCTCCTCCAATATCTTTAAACAAAGCTCCAATATCGATAAGCATCCGGAAGTCAGTTTTTCCAGGGAGAATTTTTTCAAATAAGCTCTCCAAATTTTCTGCTGAAGTTTGTCCTGTTAAAATATGCATACAGCTAGGATCTGCACATTTTTTAGAAAGAACATCTAATACCCGCTCATCACTTCCAAGGTCCCCTTGATATTTTGTGGATAGACCATACATGCTCGGATTCCCAGGTGTCGCAGACATGGCGAGTAAACTCCCTAGCTGGGATCGAAGATTTTGAGAATCACTTTTTAATTTTAAGGCATATTTCTTGATGGAAGGAGCTACGAATACTTTTACATAATGGAAAATCACATCATCATTCTGATTGATTGCATTTGCCCATTCTTTAATATCGCTTTTTTCTAGCAGAAATAACTCTTTCATCCCTTGTGGAAAACACTTTTCAAAAAATAAACACGCAGCTGTTTTTTTGACATCCATTAATCGTATTTTGGATTCTGCCAAAGCAGAAGATTGTAAATGATTAACCAATTTCCATAAGCTTTCAGTGGATAACCGTTTGTTCAAATACGTGAGATAGGTTTTATTTAAGGTTTCATGAATATTGTCATAGTCTGCCGTTTCAATGGGAGAGTCACTTGCCTCATAGGGTTTAGCATATTCTGGACCATTTACTAGATGAGAAAGACCGTAATGCACATTGACAATTTTATTCGAAAGCATACTGGGAAGCAAGGCCGTTAATTCCCCTTTTAACAAACCAATTTCTTGCTTTCTCGGGTGAGTGAGAATCCATTTCGGGATTGCTGTTGATTGACCTAAAACGTACTCACAAAACTCTGCGTGTAAATGGGATTCTAGTTTTAGATATTCTCCCATGTGTTGAGCAATGCGAGGAGTAACTTCTTGCTTAATCACCTCTTCCGAAACGAGATGCTGCAAATTCTCTTTTACATTCATCTTTTGAATAATCTCAGGATCGCTTGCAATAAAACGAAAGATTTCCTCTAAAAATAGAATATTTTCGAGCGGTTCTGTGAAAGGATTCCCTATCGTAAAATTAACTTCTTTTTTAGCAGAAAGGGTCACATGCTCTTCATCGCAGTGGGCTTCAGAACTCAAAAATTCTTTTAATATATTTTGCAGAGCGAAAATTTTCCCACTAAATATTTTAGGATTGTGAAGAGAGGCTATATAAAGGGTTTCAAGAAATTTTAATTCGGTACATTGTAAGCTTTCTGGTGTCGCATTTAATTGCCTCTTTTCTTGACGTGCTTTTTTCAGCTCTCTTCTTGCAAAAATGAGATGGTATAGATCTGTGGAAGCCGCTCTCTCAAATTCATAAGCATCGGATATTTGGTTAAACGTTTCCCTTACCTGCGATTTCATGTCATTTTTATTAACTTGATATAAAGCGCTCGGCCACAAATTGAATACTAATCGAGAATGCTGGTGCACAAGCCATTCCAAGAAGGGGGCTAATACTTTAGATTTTCCCGATCCTGTCCCCAATTGTGTAATCAATTGCATAGGATATGGATGCTTAAAAATTTTCTCTAAAAAATCGATCTGTTTTTTTCGTAAAAGTATCTTATTGCGATGCTCAAAAAGAAGAAAAGTTCGCGCTAAATGCCCTTGAGTGACCTCGGAATAATGCCTTCTACTCGCTATTTCATTTCCTATCTTTTGAATTAGCGTATTCCTTTCATCTCCATCATCGGGTATTTTTTGTAAGACTATAACATCTTTTAATATACGAAGAGCTTGTTCTCGGCGTGTTGAAACCACAAGATATTGAGTCATCAGTTTTTCGAATTCGGCAACCTGATCATCTCTCAAGTGTGTTTTTTCCTTATATGCCTCTTGGTTGCCTTGCTCAAAAAGTTCGACTGCTTGCGATAAATTTAAGGCGGGAGTAAGTTTGCCAGCTTGCTTAAGAGAACCTTGAAACTCCATAGGAACGTTAATGAGCGAAAGAATCTCTTGTTCAAGAATTTGTAAATTATCCATGGATTTTTCAAGCCCTGCTTGCAACTCATCTTCCAACATCATTATGTTTGCAGTCGAATGAAAATGATAACGTCGAGATGTCTTGGGGCTTATTTCATAAAATTGCTCCATTCCTTTTTTTAATCTATTCAGATAAGCTTGCGATAAAGGATCCTCATTATCAATCTCTGAAAATTCAACAGGAGGGGAAACTTTGATATCTTTAACAACCATATATGTTTTCAAAATGTGATCAAAAAAGTGATCGTCTTCTTTATCCAAAGCCTTTAAATGCGTATTCAAAACGACAGATGAAGAAGCTTTTTTTTCAGATTCGGTCGGCATCTGCACCAATAAATCTTCTACATCCTCAAGATTCCTATTTTGCTTAAGGCTAAACAAGTCTCGATAAATATTTTTGAAAAAACCAGCGATCGAAGATTTTTTTTTGATATTTTTTAAAATACGCGTTTGAAAAAGCTTTATTTTTGCACTCACTTTTTCGTCTACATTAGAAATACGATTAACCTGATTAATTTCTTCAACAGATGGAAAGTTACGCGGGCGTTTTAAAACCTCTTTTAAAATCAAAATCGTTCCAATCTCAAATGGATTTCCTTCCACATAAAATCTGGAACCTTTAAGAAGAGCTAAAATACGTTCTAAATGTTTTTTTTCTTGTTTTGAACCATGACGCGCCCAGTTGTAATATAGGCGATAAGCAGAGCGGAGGTTTTTTGCTTTTAAATCCATCAAATTTGTTGACGTTGTGCTAGTGCTACTTGATAAAAAAAGATCAAAAAATCTACCGGCATCTACACAATTAACAATCGTTGCTTTTTCGAAAGACTTTTTATATGGTTTGGAAGATAATTTATGAGGAAAAGTCTTTCGATTCATCAAAATGTTTATACGCGATCCGATCTGTGGATCACCATGAAACTCTTTTGAAATAAAAAAACGCAAAAGAGACTTCTCTTCTTCAGATGACAACCTGCCTCGTGTTGCATTATTTAAATTTTGAATATACTCAACATATTTAGACGTAATCTTTTTCCAAGTTGCTTCATCAAAATCTTCTTCTAAAGCTTGAGACTTTAGAGAAACATATTTTAGTTGATTTTCTTTGAACAACAAAACAGCTTTTAATCCGAGAACAACCGCAGAAGGATGACCTTCACCAAAAAATTTATTAATCATATTCAAAATGATTGCCCGCTCAGATTTTGAAAAAGGACCTAATGAATATGATTTTTTTAAATAATAAAACGCTTTTTTATAATCTTTTTGCGAGAAATATAGGTAGACCAGATACAGAGAATCTTCTACAGAAGAGGGTTTTAATCGTCGCTCTCCTTCTATGACTTCATCATCATAGATAATAACTTGAGCTGTATTTTCTCCCTGTGAAAGAAGCTCTACGTCAAAAGGTAAGTCGTCTTTTTCATTTGCGACGAGTGGATTTTTCGGCATTAAAACTTTTTTTTGTCCAAAAACATTTTCTAATACCAAATATTTGGGCCATTTTGTACCAAATTCACCTTTTTGATCTTCTGCTAAATAATACCCGGGAACTTCACGACAAAAAGCTTTTCGATTTCCATTGGAACCTTTAACCACATTGAAATGCAAACCCATGCGCGGCATTTCAATCTTTTTTACATAAGAAGTATCTTGTGTTTCAGCCCAGCAGGCGATGTGTTTTCTGTTTTCGAATGCTTCTAATAGACTAAGCCCTTTCTCATGCCATGGATCAACAAGAATATATTTAAAGGGCGGATGCATTTCATCCGAAACCAGTAAGCTATAATCAGAGAATATTGATGATTGATAATAGATTCTAAAGTCTTTTTGAGCATTCTTTGAAGATTTTAGAGATTGAATCAAATAATGCGCATTTCTCAAGCCATTATGTTGCCAAATGATGGGATCATGTTGGAAAAGATCATAAGAAATTGCTTGTGTAAATTGAACAGGGACTTCTTTAACCATCGCATATGCAATGCCGTCAATCATTCGTTCGACAAATAAGTTTCCATTTTGATCTAATCCAATTTTTGATTCTCCATTTTTATCAATAACAACACATCCTCCTGGAAAAGAACTTTTAACTTTAGGAATCTGAGGAAAAATTTTGGTAAATAAGGGGTGCTCTATCATATCCCTTGATAGAGGGGAAAAAGGGACTCCTGATTCGTAAATTTTTTTGGAGGCCAAATCAATCCAAAACGGATCGGATTTAAAATGGGGGAAATGTCCTTCCCATATTAGCTGAATTTTCTCCCCTTTAATCTGACTTAGAACAGCATTAAGAAGTGCATGACGAAAAGTGATATCTTCATCTAACAGATGTTGAATTTTAGGTAATACTGTCGTATAAAACTGATCGGTTTTGCTAACACTTGATGAATCTGTGTCTGCAGAAATCGTGTAAATTTCCGCTCTAAAATAATCTTGAGCGATCTCTAAGAGTTCTTCATTGTTCAATGACTGCACATCTCTTCCAATGTGCATGCTTTTTAAAGTTTGGCAGACTGCTTCCACTTCTTCAGGAGTCTGACATTTTGGAAGAATGGTTTCAGTCACTCTTTTGTGATAATCAAGCCATACTTCCTCTAATTCTTTTTCCATACCCAGAAATCTTTCTGGATGTTTATTTTGAACATGTTGAATATAACGATTACAAATATTTCCGAGTCTGCAAAAAAACAAAGCTGGATTTTTTTTGCCGTTATTTTGAAAGAAAACTAGACGGTTATTAATAAAGGATAACAACTTTAGAGCAACTGTAGGCTCATTATAAAGCTGCATTAATAATGTTCTAGGCTTTAAAATATGGCGCTTTAATATTTCTTGTTCATTAACATCTTCTAGAAGTGCCTCGGGTCTTTCTTGGTAATAAGCCAAAGCTCTAACCACTTCATCCTGCAAAACAGCGCTGGAAATATACCGATCACGCACTTCCTCATTCTGAATGTCTCGCATAAACTGGTTTTGCTCTAGGCCCATAAAATGATGAGTAAAGCTTTTTTTTATTTTTTTATTTTGTGAAAAAAATTTTAAAATATAGTCTTTGCTTTGTGTCTCAAAATTTAACGGGGAACGAAAAGAAACAGAAGACTGATTAGAGAGATTTTTTAGGCCCAAAACAATGACATTCTTTCCAAAAAAAAAATCATTTTTAAAAACACATTCTCCTGTCATTCTTACTTGATTCTGCAGTAAACCCGTTGCAAAGTAAGAAAGCTGTCTAAGATAAAGAACACTTGAAGGGATTAAGTTTTGGTCACTTACTTTCTCCTGAAAAAATGCGGTGAGACGTTTTTCATACGAACCTATTCCTCTTCGATCAAGCTCCCGAGAAATGCTAGGCGTATACATTAAAGCACGATAGTATTTTATTTCGGGAGTTTCTTCGTCTGTTTTTATCGTCCAGTCAGGACCAGGAATTAAAGAAAAAATAGACTCTTTATTAATGGAATTCAATACCCCAACGGGGACATTTTTTGTCACATCCACATATGATGGAGCTAATGTGGACAAAACGTCTTGCAATTTTTGCTGATCACAAGGGTCTTCAAACGTAAAATGAGGTGATTGCGCAAAAGCGATGAATCCTGCAGAATCTAATGGATAGCCTGTCAAATGATTTTCGTGTTGTCGTCGAGCCAGGTATTCTCCAATCGCTAGAGAGATGTGACTTCCAATAATTGTGCGAGGCAAAAAAAGTTCTGGTTTAGTAAAATACTTTGCTGAAATATCAAAAAGCAATTCTAAGCACGTCGTGATTTGTACATCCGGAACTTCATCCCAAAATTTCCTGCCTATCGCATCGCCTGGTAAAGGAAGGGCATATAGAAATCTTGAGACACTTTCAATAACTTGATAGGAATTTGTCGTAACTGTCGCAAATGCCTCGATCTGTTTTTTTCCATCTTTTAGGAATTCAAGAATATTTTCAGGAGCTATAGTCCCAAATTTTTCAAATGGAATGACGGGCAGAAGTCCATTTAGATGATTTTTGAGGATTGGTTCAAGAGATTTTTTAATTCCCAATGGCTGCGACAAATCCGCTTTTACCAAAATTGCATGTTCCTTCAGTTCAAAGGAAAGTAAAGCGCTTGTTTTTTTAGTTGAGAGATGCCGCTGTTTTTTTTCAGCGAGACGCTGTTTAATGTCAATTGCCGTACAAGCGTAAGCTTCAAATTCCTCCTCAGTCAACAGATTATCCGCTCGCATTTTTAAAGTATCCCGCGCTAATTTGCTGCTCACTTCAGAAATCAACTTATGAGAGGTGCGTGTCCAAGTTGTTGTAGGATCAAAAAAATGTAAACACGCATCCACAAGGGATTGTTTTCGATAAGCAAACTTGACTTTTCTATAAGCATTTAGCGCATCCATTTTTTCCGGATATGTTTTCACGTGATCCATAAACATGGAACGCAAGGATCCAAATAAAACTTCCATGGCACAAGAACCAGAATGCTGTGGCTTGCGCATAAGCTCTGGCATATTCGAAATAGAAGATGAAACACGTTTTCCTTTTAAATAGGCTATTGGTCCTTCATAGAGAGACCGATCTGAAAATTTTAATGAATGATCAAAGACAGGTAGACTTTGCAATTCGATAAGTGCTTGGAAGAATTCACGCTGACAGATTTGATTCGAATGGATTTTCTCTACTTTTAGCTCTATATCTGCTTTTCGAATATGATTTTCAATAATTCCTTCATGATATCCGAGCCCCATCCCTGTATTATAAACGGAAAAAGAATAAGAGTTTTTATTTTTTTGGATAAGATATAAAAGAGTGTGGCCACTTTCTACACCATTTGTCCATCCCCCTGGCAAAAGTAGGCGCGCTCCAATCCCCATACCCGAAACACGCTGTACAAGGTCATCAGATAGCTCAGAAATCTTGTCAGAAAAATTTTCTCCTGTAAGGAGACCCTGTATGCGATAAGCCCAAAATAGACAATCTTCATATAACTTCAAGTCCGCCAGATTATATTTAGTGAAACCCACACGTTGCAAGCAATCAATGAAACGGGTTAATGTCACAGTTTTTATCTGCCCTTCAAGAGAAGAGTTTTTAATAAATGGATCCCCCGATTCAAGTGCAAATAAAGAGATTTGGAAAGTCGTTGAAAGAGGGTACTTAGTGGCTTCTGTTAACCATGATAATTTTTCTATTTTTTCCGGAGTGATAGGTTTCTCCATCGAAGCGAAATTTTCTTCCAATTTTTCTTTTAACTCAGCGGAAAAAGAGCTTGGGATAAAAGACGATTGATTTGCCGAAAAACTATGAACAGAAAATACCATAAAACCCTCATTTCAATAAGGCGCGCAAATTACAAATTTTGTGTAAAGATTCAATAAAGAAAAGCTTTTTTAAATTAAAATTTAAAAATTAAAACATCTCTTTACAATAAAAACAGGTAAAAAATAATCATCAGTAAATTTCAAGAAGTAAATAACGTAAATAGATGAGTTCAAGGTATGCCATAAATATGCAGTTCGATTAGAATGCAATCAACAACAACCTCTCAGGAATTTATTTCAGCCAAAATTTGATTTAAAAATGAAAAATCAGACAACCCAAAAAATTTCTTTAACAGATCGCAAACGTTTAATCATTTTAGCGCTCTTTATTTTTAGCCTCTTCGCCTTATTGATTGTCCAATTCTACAACATTCAAATCATTCAAGGTGAAAAGTGGACACAAGAAGCTAAAAAGCAACACTTTTTTACGATCGATGAGCCTTTTCTTAGAGGAAGTTTTATTTCGAACACTTCGATAGCCCGCGGGCATGCTGAACCTGCTCAAAAATTTGTTGTCGACATTCAAAAATTTCATCTCCATATCGATCCTTTATCGATTCCTGAAGCACATCGGGATCCCATTGCACACTATTTACTGGAAAATTTAACTCTGCCTTCTTCAGAAAGAAATGCTTTACGAAGTCAATTCGACATAAAAAGCCGTAATCGCAAATTGGCGATGTGGTTAAACGCTGAAGATCAGGATTTGCTCTCGAAATGGTGGCTGAGTTATGCAAAGCAACATAAAATTGCGCGCAATGCTCTTTTTTTTATCTCCGATTACCAAAGATCTTATCCTTTTGGAAAGCTACTAGGGCAAGTTTTACATACAATCCAAAATCAAAAAGATGATGCGACCAAACAGGCGTTACCGACTGGCGGACTTGAACTTAAATTCAATGCTTTTTTGCAAGGGAAACAAGGAAAAAGACTTCTCATGCGTTCTCCTCGACATTCTTTTGAAACAGGGGAAGTGATCACTCCACCAGAGAATGGAGCGGATGTTTACTTGACAATCAACCATTGTCTTCAAGCCATAGCAGAAGAAGAGCTTTCTAAAGGGGTAAAAAAATGTAAAGGCAAAGCTGGCTGGGCTGTTATTATGGAACCTCGTACAGGAGAAATTTTAGCTTTAGCTCAATACCCTTTTTTTTATCCTCCTGACTACCAAAAATACTTCAACGATCCTAATTTAACTGAACACACGAAAATAAAAGCTCTCACAGATGCAAATGAACCTGGATCTGTCATGAAACCTTTTACGCTTGCCACAGCTTTAATGGCAAATGATCGGATGCGTGATATGCGTTTAGCCCCCATCTTTGATCCAGAAGAAATGATTCCCACAGCAAATGGACGCTTTCCAGGAAGATCTAAAGATTTAAAAGATTTAAGCTTTCACAATTATCTCAACATGTATATGGCCTTGCAAAAATCGACAAACATTTACATGGCGAGAATTGTCGAACGTGTGATCAATCGTCTAGGAAATGAGTGGTACCGAAATGTTTTGTCAGAAACTTTCAAGTTTGGACAAAAAACAAATCTTGAACTTCCTTCAGAAAGTCCGGGACTACTTCCTCGAATTGGTAAAAAGCATCCAAATGGCGCTTTAGAATGGTCTACACCAACCCCCTTTTCTTTAGCCATAGGACATAATATTCAGCTAAATAGTATTCAGATTGCACGAGCTTATGCTATGCTTGCAAACGGGGGTTACCTAGTAGAACCCACATTGATCAGGAAAATTGTCAAAAAAAATCCTGATGGGACAGAAACACTCGTTCTTGACCATACAACTCCTTCAAGAACACAAAAATTCCCTAAAATGCTTTCAAAACCGATTGTAGATGAAGTGGTAAAAGCGATGAAATACGTGACAAAGCCCGGTGGATCAGGTCAAAAAGGGGATATTTGGGGCTACACCGAAGTTGGCAAGACAAGCACAGCCGAAAAAGTTGTCAATGGAGTATATTCAAAAACTCAAAACGTTGCTACATTTGTTGGCTTTACTCCTATAGATAATCCCGCTTTTGTGTTACTTGTCACAATCGAAGAACCCGAATGCTGTTATATTCCTGGCATTGGTAAAAATTCACGTGGAGGTGTCGCAACAGCTCCTGTTTTTAGGGAAATCGCGATGAAATCCTTAGAGTATTTGGGAATTAAACCCGACGATCCTTATGGGTACCCCGTGGGAGATCCAAGACGTGATAGTGAAAAAGCTCACTGGATGCAAGAAACTCGGAAGTTGCAAGAAATGTATGAAAAGTGGAATAACAAGGCATAAAAATTAAGTCTCAATACCAAAAGTGTGTGCAAATTTCCTATGAAGTTAAAAAAAGTCCTCAAAGACATTCCTGTTGTGCAAGTTAAAGGCTCAAAAGAAATTGAAATATCTGGCATATGTGCAAATTCTCAATTAATTGCTCCAGGAAATTTATTTATCGCAAAAAAGGGATTAAAATTTGATGGCACTTCATATATTCCAGAAGCCATTAACCATGGAGCAACCGCAATTGTAACGGATATTTACGATCCATCCTTTAAAGAAATCACGCAGATTATCTGCAAAAATGTTGCGGAGGTAGAAGGGCGTTTTTCTGCTAATTTCTACCAAATGCCTTCCCAAGAACTTTTTACTGTCGGTATCACAGGAACTAATGGAAAAACAACCACATCTTTTTTAGTGAAGTATTTGCTCGAACAGCTCAACCTCCCCTGCGGCCTCATTGGCACCATCGAATACATTCTTGGTAGGTATCGTTACAAAGCCTCTCACACAACGCCTGATGTACATTCCAATCATCACATGCTCCGAGAAATGGTTCATCAAGGCTGCCAAGCTGCCGTCATGGAAGTGACTTCTCACGCACTTGACCAAAAAAGAGTGGAACACATCGATTATGATATCGCCATTTACACAAACTTGACGCAGGATCATTTAGATTACCATCAAAATATGGAATGCTATGCGGCAGCAAAACGAAAACTCTTTTTGCAGCTCGATCAAGTCCCATCTAAGAAAAGCAAACAAATTATTGCAAATCTTGATTGCCCTTGGTTTGAAACCATTTTAAAAGGGATTAAAACCCCTATTTTTACATTTGGAATTGACAGCCCTGCTGATTTACGTGCCTGCCCCACATCTTTTGGACCGACTGGAACACATATTGATCTACATTATCAGGGACGCAGCTATTCCACTTTTTTTCCTCTCATCGGACGATTTAATATTTACAATTGCTTAGCTGCTATTGCGGTAGGGCTTACACGCAAAATTACACTAGAAAAATTGATCTCTCTAGCTCAACAATTTCCGCCCCCTCCTGGTCGATTGGAGCCTATTCAAAATGACCTAGATTTAAATCTTTTTGTTGATTTTGCACATACTGAAGATGCTTTATACAAAGCCCTGGAATGCTTATCTGAACTCAAAAAAGGGAAAATCATCACTGTTTTTGGATGTGGTGGAGATCGTGATAAAACAAAAAGGCCTAAAATGGCTCAGGCAAGTGCATCTTTTTCTGACCTAACTATCGTAACTTCGGATAATCCTCGTTCAGAAGATCCTCTAAAAATCATTCAGGAAATTACTGAGGGGTTCTCCCTTCAAGACAACTATATCGTTCAACCAGATCGCTTTTCTGCTATCGCCTTTGCGATCGAAAAAGCAAATCCGGGTGACATCATTTTGGTTGCAGGAAAGGGACATGAAACAACACAAATTTTTGCTCATCATACAATCGAATTTGACGATCGGAAAATTGCTCAAGAAATCTGTGCCAAAATGTCTCTTAACACTTATTAACACATGGCAAAGTACATGAAAGCTTTCTTCTCCAGAATCCCTTATGTCTTTTTCGGCTTACTCTTTGTCTTTCAACTGACGTCTTGCAGCCATCGAACTCCCCGTATTGAAGAACAGCCTGTGATCATTGAAGAACCCTCCTTAATTGCTTATTCTCCCATTATCAAACGACAACATGCAAAAAAACTCATTATCATTGATGCAGGCCATGGAGGAGACGATGCAGGGGCTGAATCGACAAATTATACCGAAAAGCATCTAAATCTCACGACAGCAAGGCTTGTACGTACCTACTTGAAGCAATTGGGCTACTCCACTGCCATGACACGTAATGCAGATTTCTTTGTTCCTCTCGATAAGCGTGCTTCATTTGCAAATTCCAAAAATCCAGATCTTTTTGTTAGCTTGCATTACAATTCAGCTCCAAGTAAAAAGGCAGAAGGGATTGAGATCTATTATTATCAATCAGATAAAGATACACAAAGAACGGCTCAATCAAAAGTCTTAGCAAGCACAGTCTTGGATCAAGTCATTCAAAACACATCAGCAAAGTCACGAGGTGTAAGAACTGGAAATTTTGCCGTCATTCGAGAAACCAATATGCCTGCCATTCTCGTAGAAGGGGGTTTTCTAACGAATGAAAAAGAAATTAAAAATATTAAAGATCCAATTTATTTGAAAAAGCTTGCATGGGGTGTTGCTCAAGGAATTGACCAATTTCTAAGCAAGAAAGCGGGATGATTGTCCTCGGCGCGATTCGAACGCGCGACCTGTTGCTTAGGAGGCAACCGCTCTATCCTACTGAGCTACGAGAACATTGAAAGAACTCAAGATTAATCTAAAATCCGCTTTCTCTCAAGCCTTTTCCTTCCATACGCTTGTCTTCTTTTTAGTGTGATGCAATCACAGGCTTGTCGATCCTACCACCTCAGCCTCAACACCTGTTTTTTATTCCTGAATTTGTGAACTTCCACAAACAATATTTCAATTTACAGATGGACCATATTGATTTATAAATCATCTATCAAAACAATCCCATGAGGCCATCCAATGCAATTGAATACTTTAATAAGCGAAGGAAATCATGAATTACAACGTGAACATTACCAGGCTGCCATTGCAAAATATCAATCAGCCCTTGAAATCGACGCTAGCTCAACAGAAGCTTGGATTCGTAAAGGAATGGCTCATAAAATTTTAAAAGAGTATGGTAAAGCCTTAATCGCATTCAGCAAAGCAAGTCTTTTGGATACACAATATCGGAATCTCAGAATCCATCATGAAAGCTTGATGATAAAAGCTCTTAAAACGGAAGAAAAATTTCCACTATTACGTCCCATTGTTTGTACCAGAAGCTACCAAGAAGAACTTCAAAGCTTTGAAACAGTCAATGTCAGAGGGCTAGATTTTACTTTACAGATTCAAAGAATTCTTGACCTGATCGAATTTCTCCAATTTTATTTTGTTAAAAATCCTCTTCACTATCCTTTTATGCGCCCAGAGCTATTCGCCCAATTAAATCAAGAGCTAAGATTATGTGAAATAGGAATTCCATTTCTTAAAGCTTATCCTGATGGTCTACAAAAAGATGATGATTGGCTTGAAAAATTTGATATCAAGCTTCTTCAGATTCTTGAAGATGTGCAATGCGATATTTTTTTTGAAGACACAAAAAAAATTTTAAGAATGCTTTTTGAAACAATGTATCATTTTCCTCGTGAAAAACGTGGAGAATTTGTTAAACACTTACCCTGGGATAAAAATAGCTGGTATTTGTTCGACTTTTGCGGAGCCATCTTTTGTAGTGATGCCGCTATAGAAAATCTGGCTAAGCTTAAAGGCACTCGCTTCATTCCTTTTCAGTTTCATGACGCTGAAAAAAATGAACAACAAGCCTTCTTTTTACGCTCCGTCATGGATCAAAATCTAATTGTTAAAATTGCGTGCTTTGACCTTCTCGAAGATTTGAAAACGATTCAAATCTTTTTCGATGCTTTATTACAAAGATTAACGACTAAGCATCCCCTTGATGACTTAAAAATGGGTCCGATTCCACATTTCGAGGCACTCCTAAGATATAGCAAACAATTATTCAATACCCAAAGACTTCTTTGCATTCTTCCTCTTGCAACAAACAACTTTCCTATGCGAGATCCATCCTTTGAGGCCATGGGTTGTAGCTCTTCTGAAAGTCCCTTATTAATCATTCATGAAATGATAGACAAAGAGGCTAACTCAAATGAAGAGAAGAAAAAAATCCATGGACTGATTAACCAGATCTTTGCAACTGTAGCTAACATGCAGGAGGATAAAATGGATCGGGAGGCGTCATCTGCAGAACGCTTGTTATATCATTGCTCCCCTGCCCATTTCAATCCGACTACATTAAAAGGGCGTTTAGCTTTTTTAAGAAAGTTACAACTCGTGGGAGAAACATTCTCACCTCTTAGCTGGAACTCTAAAGATTTAAGAAAAGTCGATTATATTGATACTGAAAATTTATATAAAATCAGAACAAACCTTATTCACCTTGAACTTAATCCTTCCAATTTTCAGTTAATCATCGAATTAGAATCAGATAAAGAAAGAATTACAAAAATGTTTGAAGATTTGCAAACTCTTCGAGAGAATGTTTCCGAGGCAACAGTAAAAAGGCAGCAAGGCTTTCCTGCTTGGCCCGCAAAGTCAAAAGAGAAACAAGGCTTTCATGCATGGGGACCATTTGCCCGAGAATACTGGCAAGTAATCAAATCTACCCTTTCAGGTCCATCGAGTGATTTTAATTTCATCCCTAGCCAGGATTTACTCTCTACACAAGAAACGAATGCTTTCCTCGATGTGATCATTGATGAACGCCAAAACAAACTTTCTCAGGTATTAAGAGGAGAAATTGCGTGGATTGAAGTTGAAATTACTGATCTATTTAAGCCCGATTTAGATAAAGCAAGTCGTCGAAAAGCAAACTCCCTCTACGAAAAAGCCCACAAACAATATCGACAACTCAAACATGCCTATATCAGAAATCAAAGAGCCTTGCGCACACAAAAAAAGGAGCAACGCAAGCAGCAACTGAATCAAATCATGCTACAAACTTATCCAAGCCTGAACGCATTTATTCAAACCCTTTTTTCCAATCAAAATCATGACGTTTCCTCTCAAAATCTTTTTGCAATACTAAAAGATCGATTATATCGCTTTCATACCTTATTGAAAGAACAAGGGCTCGAAAGTCGCGATCCACAATCTTTACAAGATGAATTACATACTTTTCTGACTCAAGATATGAATTTTCTCTTAAGTAGCAGTTATTTACTTGGACAAATTCTCTTATTGTTGAATCAGGGATTAATTCGAGCGCATCTGGCTAGACCCGACATGAAATTAGATTTAGAGGAGCGGTTGCCTACCTATGTGACTTTACGCAATCATTTAGAACACACTGATCCTATTTTCGAAAGTATAGATCTTCCCTATTACGAAATGATGAGCGATGCACCTAAGCTCATGGCTATTGTGATGACAGAATTAGTCTATAAATATGGGACAGCCATCTTAAATTATCGCATAGAAGATCTAAGCTCTAGTGAACTGGAAATGATTGAAAATGAAGTAAAAGAACCAGTTACTCAAATGGAAGCGCTCAACAGCAATGCATTTTAACAAGCATGTTTAGAACATGGCTCCTTTACACAGGATTATTCTTCCCTGTATTTTTTGCCTTTTTACTCTATTGCAGATAATCCTCTTTTGTTATGATCCAAAATATTGAAATTAAACTCACCAAACTCCCCAAAAGTATTTAAGGAAGGGTAATATGTCAGAAGCAGATATAGGACTGATTGGTCTTGCGGTAATGGGTCAAAATCTTGCTCTAAATATGAACGACCATGGTTTTAAAGTGGCTGTCTTTAACCGAACTGTTTCAAAAGTGGATGAATTTCTCGAAGGCCCTGCAAAGGGGACTCAAATTTATGGAGCTCACTCACTAGAAGACTTTTTTGCCCATTTAAAAAGACCTCGCAAGATCATGCTAATGGTTAAGGCAGGGGATGCTGTGGATCATTTTATTGATTTGTGCCTCCCTCACATGGAAAAAGGCGATATCATTATCGACGGAGGAAATAGTCTTTTTACTGACAGCACACGTCGCACAAAAGCGTTAAAAGAAAAAGGGATTATTTTTATTGGAGCTGGGATCTCCGGAGGAGAAGAAGGGGCAAGACATGGACCTTCCATTATGCCCGGAGGAAATCCAGATGGATGGCCTCACCTTAAAAATATTTTCCAATCGATTAGTGCTAAAGTAGACAACAATGAACCTTGTTGCGATTGGGTAGGAGAAGATGGAGCCGGACACTATGTCAAAATGGTCCATAATGGTATTGAATATGGAGATATGCAACTAATCTGTGAAGCCTACACCCTTCTAAAAAATGTGCTAGGACTCAATGCTGATCAGCTTCACGAAGTTTTCAGCGAATGGAATAAACAAGAACTCGATAGCTATCTCATCGAAATCACAAGCCAAATCTTCACCTATAAAGATAAAGATGGATCCCCTTTAGTTGAAAAGATCTTAGACGTCGCTGGTCAGAAGGGAACAGGAAAATGGACTGTCATCAATGCTCTCGACTTAGGAATGCCTCTGACTCTCATCAGTGAGGCGGTTTTTGCTCGCTGTCTCTCTGCAATCAAGGAAGAAAGAGTAGAAGCTAGCAAGGTGTTAAAGGGTCCTAATACGACCTATAAAGGCGATCGCAAAGAATTTATTCAAAATATCCGTCACGCCCTCTATGCATCTAAAATTATTAGCTACGCACAAGGTTTTATGTTGATGCACCAGGCCGCACAAGACTACAAATGGAATTTGAATTATGGTGGAATCGCACTTATGTGGAGAGGTGGATGCATCATTCGAAGCCTTTTCTTAGGTAAAATTAAAGAGGCTTATACTAAAACGCCACAACTCAAAAACCTTTTGCTGGATCCCTTTTTCTATACAGCGATCGAACAAGCCCAAACTGGTTGGCGCAAAGCTGTCGCGACTGCTGCAGAACTTGGAATCCCAGTTCCTTGCTTCAGCACAGCGCTATCTTTCTATGATGGGTATAGAACTGCTCGTCTACCGGCTAATCTTCTTCAAGCCCAAAGAGATTTCTTTGGTGCGCATACTTACGAAAGAATCGATCAGCCCCGTGGTCAATTTTTTCATACAGATTGGACAGGCTCAGGAGGAAAAGTCAGCGCAGGAAGTTATAACGCCTAAAGGTTACCTTTAGGCCTCTTTTGAAAAAGTGAATTTTGAAACAGATTTATCGAACGGAGGAAACCTATGAATCAAAACTTCACAGAATCTGTCACCCAAGCGCTTCAACTGGCATTTTCCGATGCGCAGCAGAGGCACGACATTGAAGTTACAGAAAATAACCTCTTGATGGCCTTTTTATCAGATCCTGAAGGTTATTTTAACTCCATTTTATCCCATTTAAATGCTAATCTCGACTCCTTGACAAGCGAGTTACGGCGCCATTTAAATAGCCAGCCCACATATAGTGGAGATAATATCCAGCCTCCAAGAACCTCTCAAAGTCTTCAAAGCCGCATTTTAGATGCACAAAACATTGCTCAACAATGGAATGATACCTACACAAGTAGTGACCACTTTCTGATCTCCTACTGGAAAAATGGAGGAGAACCTTTTCTAAGCTGGAAAAAACAAACAGGAATTTCTTTAAAGCAACTAGAAGATCAGATCAAGCTTATCAGAGGAGATCGACATATGGATTCACCTACGGCTGAAGCAAGTTTACAAACACTTGAAAAATACTGCAAAAATCTAACCGCTCTTGCCAAAGAGGGAAAATTAGATCCTGTTATTGGTCGCGATGAAGAAATTCGTCGAACCATGCAAGTTTTAAGTCGTCGCACAAAAAACAACCCCATGCTTATTGGAGAACCAGGTGTCGGTAAAACGGCCATCGCAGAAGGCCTAGCGCAGAGAATCATCCAAGGGGATGTACCCGATTCATTAAAAAATAAGCAGCTGCTGGCTCTCGATATGGGAACATTAATTGCCGGAACAAAATATCGTGGAGAATTTGAAGAAAGACTGAAAGGTATCCTTCAAGATGTAGAAAAAAATGAAGGAAAGATCATCCTTTTTATTGATGAAGTACACACTTTAATTGGTGCAGGCGCTACCGAAGGTGCTATGGACGCTGCAAATCTACTTAAACCGGCCTTAGCACGCGGCTCTTTGCATTGCATTGGCGCCACTACGCTTAACGAATATCAAAAACACATTGAAAAAGATGCCGCGCTGGAACGACGCTTTCAACCAGTGATGATCAATGAGCCTAGCCTGGAAGATTCGATTGCTATTTTGAGAGGGCTACGTGAAAAGTATGAGATCTTTCATGGTGTCAGAATCACGGAATCCGCCATTCACGCCGCTGTTTTTTTATCCTATCGTTACATCACCGATCGTCGATTGCCTGATAAAGCCATCGACTTAATTGATGAAGCAGCCAGCATGATCCGAATGCAACTCGGAAGCCGCCCCCTTCCCATTGATACAAAAGAGCGAGAACTCGCTGGTCTGATTGTCAAACAAGAAGCGATTCGACGCGAAGACACCCCACTTGCTCAGGCTGAGGCACAAAAAATGGATGCTAGAATTGCTCAAATTAAAGAAGAGCTCTCTCATCTGAGACAACAATGGGAAGAAGAAAAAAAACTCATTGAATCAATTAAAGAGAAAAAAAATAAATATGAGCAGCTGCGCTTTGAAGAAGAAGAATACGAACGGAAAGCAGACTACAATAAAGTGGCAGAATTACGCTACAACAAAATTCCCCAGCTTCAAAAAGAGATTCAAGAAGTTGAACACAAATTAAATGAAAGACCTAACCGCTTGCTTCAAGAAGAAGTGGATGAAAATTTGATTGCACAAGTTGTATCCAAATGGACTGGCATCCCCGTCAACAAAATGTTGGAAGGTGAAGCCGCAAAACTTCTCCATCTTGAAAAAGAACTTGAAAAACGAGTTGTCGGACAAGATATCGCGGTAAAAGCCATTAGTGAGGCTATTAGGCGTTCACGATCAGGTTTAAGTGATCCGGGAAGGCCGATGGGAGCCTTCCTCTTTTTAGGACCAACCGGCGTTGGAAAAACAGAATTAGCAAAAGCTTTAGCAGAACAACTATTTAATCAAGATGAGGCTCTTATTCGTTTAGATATGTCAGAGTACATGGAAAAACATAGCGTTTCTAAGCTTATTGGTTCACCTCCTGGATATGTTGGATACGAAGAAGGAGGGCAATTAACCGAAGCCTTGCGCCGACGTCCTTATGCAGTTGTTCTTTTAGATGAAATTGAAAAAGCTCATCACGATGTCTTTAACATTCTTTTGCAGATTTTTGATGATGGCCGCATTACAGATAGTAAAGGACGGGTCGTCAACTGTAAAAATGCACTCTTTATTATGACATCCAATCTTGGTTCAGGCCAGCTTTTAGAGAAAATGGAACAGGCAAGCTCCGCGATTAATAAAGAGATGATTCTAGCCATCTTGGACCCCGTGATTAAAGCACACTTCCGCCCAGAATTTATTAACCGACTAGATGACATTTTGCCTTTCCTACCACTACGAAAAGAGGATATGCAAAAAATTGTCCTCATCCAATTGCAGCGCCTCTCCAAACGATTGGCTGAAAAACAGGTTTCACTCAAGTGGACTCCTGAGGTAGTTTCTCAATTAGCCGAAATGGGCTACGATCCTTATTATGGTGCTCGCCCATTAAAACGATTGATTCAACAAGAAATTGTCAACATGCTATCAATGGCTATATTAGAAGGGAAAATTCCGGGGGAATCTCAGCTTCTTTTAACCTGGAAAGATGATAAATTTGGATTTGAATTGAAGAAATAAAAAAGGGCCGAAAGGCCCTTTTAAACGTTCTGTTTTAAAAGATTGTCGATCACCTCGTAGAGACCTTCAACTTCCTGAACTGTTTCTCGATGCATTTTTGCATAGTTTTTTTGCGTTTCAATTAGCTGCTTTTCAAGAGCTTTTTCAATGTCTGAATACCCAAAGGTTTCTCTTTCTTGCATATCGATTTGATGTTGCATAAATTTTTCCTCTAGGTGGAACAATTGCTTCCTTGTTTCATCTAGCACTGCAGACTTATCCGCAAATTGGCATTTAAGTTGCTCATACAACCCTTTCATCCTTCTAAAAGAACGATCTGCTTCTAGCATTTCTTGAGGAATCGCTAATGACTCTTGATCCGCTCTTACAGCAGCCTGACCCAATTGCTCGGTTAATGTTTTCTTTTCTTCCGTCAAAAGCACAATGGTTTTCTCAGCGAGCACCAATTGTTCCCTAATCTGCTTTAGCGCATTCTCATTCTCGGCAGCTTGTTTCTTAAGCGATTCCAAATGAGCTTCTTGTGCTCTACTCTGGGCGCCTAGATCAAGCAATGATTGGTTTTCACTCTTTAAATGTGCAATTTCTTGATCCGTCATACGTAATTTAGATTGCAATTCTTCAACAACAGTCGACTTCTCAAGCACTTGCTTTTGCAATGCACCAAAATCAATTCCTTGAAGACTTTTAAGCTCACTCATCAAGATTTGATTCTCTTCTTGAAGAAGGGCCATCTTTTGATCGGTCTGAGTTAATTGGCCCTGTAGTTGTTCAACAATTGCCGTTTTTTCAAGAGCCAGTTTTTTTAGTGCCTCAACATGCATTTCTTGTTCACTTTTCAAAACATTCAATTCAGCAAGAGCCTGATTCTCACCTTCCAAATGTGTGACTTGCTGTGAAATTTCCTCTATTTTATTTTGCAATTGCTCTATAAAAGTTGATTTTTCAATCGCTTGTTTTTTTAACGTTTCAAAGCCAATGTCTTGTGAATTTTTTAATTCAGCAAGAGATACATTTTCTGCTTTCAGCTGATTAATCTCTTCGTCAGCCTGGAATAGACGTTTTTGCAATTGATTAAATGCAACTTCTTTGTCACCAAGTTGGCTTTTTAAATTTTCAAAATCAGCTTCATAATTGGCTTTTAATGCATGCAGCTCATCAAACGCTTTTTTCTGCAACTCAAGTTTTTGCTCAAATTGAAGATTATTATGAGTCAATGCTGAAATATTTCCTTGGTATCCTAATTCTTTAGCTTGATTATCTTCAAACTCCGCCTGCAACCTGGATAAGCTCATTTCAAGCAGACTTTTTTCCCTCTTGAGCGTCGCAAGACTTTCTCTTAATTGATAAGAAGAGTCTTGGTATTCGTTCTCTTTTTCCTCCAAAAGGGCTTTTTGCTTAATCAACTCTAATTGGATCCGATCTTTTTCAGCTTCAATACTGATTAAGTCTTGATTCGCCTTTTTTAACTCTTGGTGTAGTTGCGCAAGTGAAGCATCCCTACTGTGGATGGTATCTGTTAAGTTTTCCATTTCTTCAGGAGATATTTTACTTAAAGAACGTGCTGTCAGTTGTTCGATCTGCTTAAGGTACGCTTGAATTCTTTCATTTAGCAATCCCACTTCATGCCGTTTTTGGAAAATCTCATTCAACAAACCTTCATGCTGAGATTGGGTTGCAGAAAACTCATTACGCACCACTTCAATCAGTTTTTCCTGCCGTTGGATTTGGCTATCTTTTTCTTTAATCTGTGATTGATACCCTTGGACTTGTCCTTTTAAAGCTTCAAATTCTTCATGCAACTTTTCTTCTGAAATCTTAAATTTTTCATCCAGGTGTAACAGATTTGTTAAACGGCTGCTTGACTCCACTTGTAAAGAATGGACTAATTCTTCCACTTCCTCAAAAGAAAGTGCTGTAACAGCAAATGCTAAGGCGATAGCCATTCCCATTCCAAACTGCCAGAATCTTTCCTCTATGGGAATATAGCTATAAGAAATAGCAAAAAATAAGCAAAGAGTTCCTACAGCTATAGCGAAGCCTCTTATTTTCCATTTCCAGCATATGGGAAAACCAATCAAAATTAAAACAGGTAAATAAAATGAACTCGCGGAACCTTTTGCTAATAATACAGCAAAGGTTAAAAGAGTCACAAATGGTCCAACAAGGGCCCAAAATTGGATTTGACGATTAACTTTTTTTTCTGTGATATCCACACACTTCTCCTTGAAGTATTCAGGACTGATTAATTAATGAAAATACAGTATAGAACAAATCATTCACATCTTCAATAAAAATGGCTTTAGAAATGGTTTAGACTGCAAATATATCGGATCTATAATCAAATTGCATGTCTTCACAAATCTACCTCTTTAAGAAAAAACAAATTTTACGATCGAAACATCATCAATAAAATTCTCTTCTTTATTTATACTTCGTATTTTGGACATGATATATTCAAGTCCTTTCTTTTTTTGTTCAGCTTCGCATAAGATTTTGACAAACTCTTCAAGGCGCATCATTTCCCCTCCTTCTGATTTGACGATCTCATAAATCCCATCGCTGAAAACATATAAAACACTATTAGGCTGAATTGGACAAACCGCATTTTGATAATAAACATCAGGAATTCCTCCAATTACGATCCCTGGAGTTTTAATTTCAATGGGATCCTCCATGTGATCACCCGATCGCACAATCAAAATTCCAGGAGGATGTCCTCCTGATGCGTACAAAAGCTCTCTTTTAGATTTTGAATATATCCCATACCAAATAGTAAAAAACATATTATTGTGTTTTTCCATCTGGAAAGTTTCATTTAAGGACTGAAGGACAGTTGCAGGATTGCAGAAATCGATATTCGCTAGAGATTGATATTGCAGAACGTTCATTATCGAAATGGAAAGCAGAGCAGCCCCTATTCCATGTCCACATACATCCAATAAATACATGACAAAGTGATCTTCATCAAGCCAATAATATCCAAACGCATCTCCTCCTAAGCCAATGGAAGGAATAAATTCCCAAGAGGTTCGAACGGGATTCTCTAAACACTTTGGCAGAAGTGATCTTACATATTGAGCTGCCTCAGCTAATTCAGCATTTAGCAGATTTCGACTTTCTTCCAACCTAGCATAAGCTTCGTCTCTTTCAAGCAGCCGAATGTAGTTGCTTGAGTGGTACCGAATTCTCGCTAATAGTTCCACTTTGTCAGGAAGTTTGACCATGTAATCATTTGCTCCAAGCGCAAAAGCTTCAGCCTTTACTTTGGGATCTTCCTTTGAAGATAGAACAATCATCGGAACCTGGCTTGTCGCAGGATTAGCCCTAAAATATTTGACTAACATTAATCCATCAATTTCGGGCATGACAAGATCTTGTAAAATAACTGTAGGAGCCACTTCTGTCGCCTTACGCAAGGCTTGAGTGGGTTCTGAGCAATAATAAAAATCAATATCTTTTTCTGCTCCGATCATACTTTGAATGGCTTCAGCGACAATTGCCTGGTCATCAATTAACAACACCGTAATTTTTTTTGATGGGGGCTGTGATAAAGAAATGAAAGTCTTTTTATTCATACAATCCTCTCTTCGTTCTCGTCACAGGATTGAGATTAAAATAAGACTTTATCGAATCAGCAATCTTTTCTAGTTGCAACGTCTCTCTCACAGCTGCTAGATCAACCGCAGCTTTAGGCATTCCATAAACAACACAGCTTTCTTCACGCTGGGCAATTGTGTGCCACCCTAGATCATGCAAACGTTTTAAACCTTTTGCGCCATCAGAGCCCATTCCAGTCAACAATACAGCAACTCCTCGGTTGGGCCAGTGTTCAGCAACACTATTAAACAAAACATCGACAGATGGTCGATAGGGAGAATCAAGCGGATTTGGAGCATAGACAAGCTCTAATTTTTGATTCATAATGAGATGATGATTAGTCCCTGCAATTAACACAAAGCCTTCTTCTGGTTGAGTACCCTGATCCGCAATTTTTACTTCAAGAGAAATTTGCCTGTTTAACCAATTCGCAAACCCGGCGGCAAACTTTTCATCTACGTGTTGAATAGCCACTATAGCGAGAGAAGAATGTTGAGGAAAATCAGCTAAAAGTTTAGCAAGTGCCAATGGTCCTCCTGTTGAAGCCCCAATTAAAACTAAATGAGGGAGCTTACTCGCTTTTTTGCCATGAATATTTATGCCACTCTTTTTTTGATTACAATGATGCCCAATTAACAGGCCTATCGTTTCAATTTTCTTTAGTAAGGCCTCTTTTTCAATTTCTCCAATAGAAGTTTGCATAGCTAAAACATCCAAAGCACCATATCCCATTGCTTCAAAAATCTCAGCAGAACGCCAATTCACACTTTGAACTAAAAGTAAAAGAGCGCATGGAGCCTGTTTCATCATACGACGAGTGGCTTCTACGCCACCCGTAGAAGGAATGTTTAAATCTAAAAGAATAAGATCCGGCTTTTCATCTATAGCTTTTTCAAAGACTTGGGTCGAAGAGCAAGCAATCCAGACCACTTCATGATCTGAATGATTTAATATAAGTCGATTCAGCACCTGTGCGATCCGTTCATCCCCATAGGCGATCCCAATTCTCATTTCCCCTATCCTTATCTTTGGGTTTTCTAATTGGATACTTAAAACATTAACTATTTTTTTTATACTTTTTTTTAAGTTGCCCTTTACCCCTTCTTTCTAAAAAACCATATTAAAAAGATAATTAATTCACTAATAATTGATATATACTATTTATTTTGATATAATAAACATATATTTAGTTAAGAAAGAGCTTTTATGAAAACAAATCATATTCCCGTATCAAATCAATCTCCAACTTTTCATGCACCTTCTTTCCCTAAAGTTAAAGTAAACAAGCTCAAATATTTTATTTTCAAAATTTTCTATCATATAGGCAACAAACTTACCACTGGAAATACCTCTAAATTATTTAAAGCAAAACTGATACATCTAAAAAAAGATGCTCACGAAAGTCAATTGAAATCTATTTTTGACAAAGATTTTATTGCAAGTACGCGAAATATTGGAAGACGTTCCGTACTAGTTCAGCGAAAAGATGTTAAAGCAACGGAAAAATTGCGAAAGCTTTTGGAAAACGGAGAAAATAAAAGTATCCACATAGATCCAATAAAAACTCCCGAATCGCGCATTTTGGATGGAATTTGTGCCGGAATGACTTTGGATATTGCGGTTAAATATTTAATTAATCGACAAAACATCGCCGATATTATTGAAAAAAATAAAAAAGGTGGTTCTGCTAAAGCCGCGGCGAATCAAGCTATTTATGCGTTTATTGATGCCAAGCTTCCTTATTCTGTTATTTTTTTAGATCTGATTAAAAATTTGAAAGAAATCGCTAAAACAGAAGTGGAAAACCCACTTTTTCAAGTGAATTTTGATGATGTTGGTCAAGCCTTGCTTTACTTAGATCCAGCTTTAAGTTTATCTTCTAGCCCTTATGCCGCCGAATATTCTTTATCAAAGACACCTAATCCCAATAGTTTTAATGCGACATTTGCAGCTTTTATGTCTGAAGAATATCGATTGAGACGTGAAAATTCAGCATGGTTAAGTCACGAAAAGGGAAATCCTTTTCATATAAAAAATTTAGAAGCATTTAAAAAAGACATGCTCGATACAATTGATCAAAAATATGAGAAAAGAATACAAAAAGCAACATCGGAAACAGTTAATCAATTGAATCAAAAAAAATTGAGGGATATTCATACTTTTCAGTGGGTCTTCTCTATTTTAGAATATAGACAATCTTGCCACGCAAAAAAATTGCCCCCTAATTCGAAACAAACAGAAAATAATTCAAAAAAAAGAGGGGTATTTAGAAGAATTACTAAAAAATCACCTTCTCCGATAACTCATTACACCGCGATATCCAATCCTTCTATTAGCTCAACTTTTAGCCTTCTGACTGAAGAACTTTTTAAGGATAAGCGATACCATGCAGTGGTACGCGCTAGAGGATTGAAATTAGAATCCGTCAATATGATAATGGGATCCCGCTGGGCACACTCGAGCGATCACTCCTATCTTCAAAACATTTCCAACCTGGAACCCGGAGTCTATTCGGTTTCGATTGCACACAAAACAGGTCTTCATTTGATAAATTATATAAAGGTGGACGAGTCAGAGGGATACATTATTGATTCGATTGGAGCACAGATTCGTTGTAAAGACGCAAGACATACGGTTGAACAATTTGAAAAACATTTAGCCCTGATACCAGAACCAGATGCAACAGCATTTGCTGTGAAGGGTGAGTCTACTCATAGGCTCCATTTTCAAAAATTTGTGGTTCCCAGTTAGTGATTTATCAAATTTCTCACTCTCTCTTAAAATAAAAAGGCCGGGTTTTGCCCGGCCTTTCAACTTAATTTAACACACAGTTAAAATACGCTTTCAAAATCAAAGACTAACTCTTCTTCATGGTCTTTATCAACAAACTTCTTCACGCGCTTATGCCGCTCGAAACCTGTTCCCGCAGGAATGATATGTCCCATAATGACGTTTTCTTTGAACCCTAACAGGTAGTCTGTTTTTCCTGCACAAGCGGCTTCTGTCAAGACACGTGTTGTATCTTGGAAGGATGCTGCTGAGATGAAGGATTCTGTTCCTAAGGAAGCTTTTGTAATACCCAACAAGACAGGAGCTGCTTGAGCTGGTTTTCCACCTTCTTTTGCAACTTTCATATTCTCGTTCTCAAAGTCTTTCTTATCCACTTCTTCACCGTAGAGCAAGCTTGTATCACCTGGATCGACAATACGTACTTTTTTCAACATCTGACGCACGATAATTTCAATGTGCTTGTCGTTAATGTCTACCCCCTGTAGGCGATAAACTTCTTGAACCTGATTAACCAAGTATTTTTGAAGCTCACGTACACCGCAAATTTCCAAAATTTCATGTGGAATGACCACACCATCTGTTAACTGCTGACCTTTAATGACATGGTCGCCACGTTGAACGATTAAGTGTTTAGTCTGAGGAATCATATGTTCCTCTTCCATACCTGTTGACTCATCTCTTACTACAAGAATACGCTTATTCTTGTGGAGACGGAAGTCAACAACCCCGTTCATTTTGGCAATCTCAGCAGAATCTTTTGGCTTACGTGCTTCGAACAACTCAGCTACACGAGGAAGCCCCCCCGTAATATCCTTTGTTTTCAAAGCTCCGCGAGGAAGACGTGCTAGCAATGTACCTGCCGTTGCGAACTGACCTTCTACCACCGATATAATCGCTCCGGATGGAATTGGGTAAGTACCAATTAGCTCTTTGCATTCCTGGTCCGCATAAATCACAATCTGTGGATGCAATTCGCCACGGTGTTGTTTTACAATTAGCTCTACCTGACCAGTTTGCTTGTTTGTATCACGCTCTGTTGAGATCCCTTCTACGAGATCTTCGTACTTCACAAAACCTGGGCGATCGCAAATAATTGGGATATTGTGTTGTTCCCACTCTGCAATCTTCGTATGAGGCTTAACTTTACTTCCATCAGCAACAAGGATACGTGTTCCCAATTCCAACGTAAAGGTTTGAAGTGACTCAATCGATTTTGTAGAGAGTAGCTTTTTATACTCATCTAAGGATCGGCCTTCGTCTCTAACAATGTTCAAGGATCCATTCTTATTAAGAACAACCCAATGGCCATCATCATTTTGCACCGTTCTTAGGTCTGTATAAACAACAATCCCTTCAAATTCGGATACAATCTCAGGACTTAAGCTTGCAGA
>NZ_JBFWIR010000034.1:0-32637 GCF_050255895.1 Parachlamydia sp. | reverse complement strand
TTCTTCACTGTCAAAAAACTTGCATCGCTCACTGGCTTTGCTTTTCGTTTCACTCGTTAGCGTCTTGCTTATTTGCGAAAGAAACTAAGACAATACAAAAAGACACATTATTTCCGCAACCCCTTTTCGTCATTAAATGAATTTTTACTCGTTTTAACTGCTGCTTTTAAATAAAATAATCCGAAATTTCAATATCTTAATAAAGACGCTCTTGTCGTGCTTAAAACGCTTTTTTGAGAGAATTTGCATATTAATAATGATATTTTGTTCATTTTTTTCCATTTTTTGATATTTCTGCACATTTAATGACAAGAACACTTAAAATAAGCCTTTAAAATGTATTGAGAGATGCATTTTTGAAAATTCAACAAAAATGAATTGTTCGCATCTACTTGTGTTTTAGCTATTTATTGCAAAGTCAAATTTTCCCCATTTCAATACTCTCTTTTTTCAGAGGTCACGCTCACTGCACAGACATTGTAATTTATTTTTAAATCGGTTATATTCAGATAGTTCAATACAATGTTAAACTTATTTTTTCAGGTTTTATGATCTCTGCAATCAATCTCACTATGCGCTATGGCGATAAGATTCTTTTTCGGAACGCCAATTTTCAGCTGAATCCAGGACGCCACTATGCATTAGTTGGACCCAATGGATCTGGGAAATCCACACTCATCAAGATTCTAAGCGGCACCCTTACCCCAGAAAAAGGCGACATCTTCATGCCTTCTCTGATCCGTTTAGGAACTTTAAAGCAAGATCACTTCCTTTATGAAAATGTCTCACTGATTGACACAGTCTTAATGGGAAAACCTATCTTATGGGATGCACTGAAACAAAAAGATCTACTGCTACAAGAAGCCATACTGAGTGAAGACCAATGCCATCAGCTAGCCAATTGTGAAAAACACATTGAAGAACAACAGGGCTATGCTGCAACAAGTCAAATTGGAGAGTTGCTAGAAGGATTGGGATTAAAAGCGAATCTTCACAACAAACCTTTAAAAATTTTGTCTGGTGGTTATAAATTGCGCGTTTTACTTGCTCAAGTTTTGTTCAGTCAACCAGACGTTCTGATCTTGGATGAACCGACTAACCATTTAGATCTTTACTCGATTAAGTGGCTGGAAGATTACATCCGACAATTTTCAGGAACCGTGGTGGTCAGCTCTCACGATCGAAGTTTTCTCAATGGGATTGCAACTGACGTGATGGATTTAGACTACGAAATGGTTAAAATTTACCCAGGAAATTACGATCAATTTGAAACAACTAAGACCTGGGAATTGGAGCAAAAGGAAAATCAACTCGCGAAACAAGAAAAGAAGAAAGAAGACCTGCAAGAATTTGTCGATCGCTTCCGTGCAAAGGCGACCAAGGCTCGTCAAGCTCAATCTAAATTGAAAGCGATGGAAAAGCTTGAAAATGCAATGGAAGAACATTATCTTCCTCCCTCATCTAGACAAGCTCCCCACCTACAATTCCCCATTACACGTCCATCAGGAGTCACCCCATTAAAAATTACGGGAATTCAAAAAGCTTACGGAGAGAAAAAAGTCTTAGAAAATGTGTCATTTGAAGTAGGCCGGGGAGAAAAGATTGCCATTCTCGGTCCAAATGGAATTGGAAAGTCAACCCTACTTGAAATTTTATCTGGCCGCACCCCTTCTGATGCCGGCACCTTTGAGTGGGGACACGCAGCCGGATTCGCCTATTTCCCGCAAGATCATTCTAAGGAATTCAATAAAAAAAGCTCCTTGCTTGACTGGCTTTGTGGCTCTTTACAAGATGTTCAAGAACAGCAAGCCCGTCAAATGCTGGCACAAGTCTTATTTTCAGGCGATGATGTACACAAAACGATTGAAGTTTTAAGTGGCGGAGAAGCAGCTCGATTAATTTTAGCAAAAATGATGTTGGCAAAACAAAACATCCTCATTTTTGATGAACCGACTAACCACTTAGATATGGAAGCTATTGAAGCCCTTATTCACAGCCTGAAAACCTATTCTGGAACCGTTTTATTTGTCAGCCACAATCGATATTTTGTAGCAAGCCTAGCCTCCCGTATCATTGAAATTAATGAAACCGGCATTCACGATTTTCATTGCTCCTATCCTGAATATTTAGAAAAACGAGATGTGGACCATTTAGATCGATCAGCAAAGCGAGCCTCCCAAGCCAGCAAACAATCGCAAAATAAACTTTCTTACGAAGAACAAAAGAAACAACGAAATTTACGCGCCCAACTTGAAAAGCAAATCAAGCGCGTTGAGGATTTATGCCAGCAGCTTGAAACAAAAATAGAAGAAATAGACGCTACCATGGGATCTGAAGGATTTTACGAACGAACGTCTAGAGAAGAGCAAGCGAAACTTTTGTCTAAGAAATCAAAGCTAGAAGAGGAATTGAACCAGACTTTAGAAGATTGGGAAAAAGCCCATCAAGAACTGAACGAAATCGAAAAAGACTAAAAAGCCGAATGGCTTTTTAGTCTTTTGTTTATCCAATGTTACTGCGCCGCTAATACAGCCAACAGCAATAATGCAACGATATTGATGATTTTAATCATCGGGTTAATCGCAGGACCTGCAGTATCCTTGTACGGATCGCCAACAGTATCTCCCGTAACGGCAGCACGGTGAGCATCTGAGCCCTTACCACCATGACGCCCATCTTCAATTAACTTCTTAGCATTATCCCATGCGCCACCACCAGATGTCATAGAAAGGCCCACGAAAAGACCAGTCACAACAGAGCCTAAAAGCATCGATCCTAACGCAATAAACGCCTCTGATTGCCCCACTGTATAAGTTAACGCAAAGTATAGCACAATTGGAGCTGCAACAGGTAAAAGGGAAGGTAGAACCATTTCTTTAATCGCAGCTTTTGTCAACATGTCAACTGTGCGACCATAATTCGGTTTGGATGTACCTTCCATAATGCCCGGATTGTCACGGAATTGGCTACGTACCTCTTCAACAACAGAACCCGCTGCTCGGCCTACAGCCATCATGCAAAGAGCTCCAAATAGATAAGGAAGTAAGCCTCCAATGAACAGTCCGATCACAACATAGGCATTCTCAAGAAGGAACTCCCCTTGATAATCAGGGAAATAACGTCCTAAATCTTCAATAAATGCAGCAAACAAAACCAAAGCAGCAAAACCAGCAGATCCGATTGCGTATCCTTTCGTCACAGCTTTTGTTGTATTTCCTACCGCATCAAGCGCATCTGTCGTTTTTCGCACATCTGCCGGAAGATTGGACATTTCCGCAATTCCACCCGCATTATCTGTTACAGGACCGTAGGCATCCAGTGCGACAACCATACCAGCCAAAGCAAGCATGCTTGTTGCGGCGACAGCAATACCGAAAAGGTCAGCATTGATATAGGAAACGAGGATTCCAACGCAGATCACCACAACGGGAAGGGCTGTAGCTTCCATAGAAACAGCTATCCCTTGGATGATGTTTGTTCCATGTCCAGTTGTAGATGCTTGAGCAATACTCTGTACAGGACGGTATTTCGTCAGGGTGTAGTATTCTGTAATCCACATGAGTAAACCTGTAACGACAAGCCCTGTCAATGCACAATAGAAAAGATTTAAACCTGTAAAAGTGGCGTGGTTCACAGTAAAGGACTGGTCAAATCCAATCAAATACTTAGTCAACCATGCAAGTGCAATCGCTGACAATACTGCTGTAACAATAAACCCTTTATAAAGAGCGCCCATGATGTCTTGGCTTTTGCCTAGTTTGACAAAAAAAGTTCCAACAATGGAAGTTAAAATACAAATCGCACCAATCGCCAACGGATACAACATCATTGTTTCCATGGTTGCACCTGTGAAGAAGATGCCAGCCAAAAGCATCGTTCCAACGATTGTCACAACATATGTCTCAAATAAGTCTGCTGCCATTCCTGCGCAGTCCCCAACGTTATCACCAACGTTATCTGCAATAACAGCTGGATTGCGTGGGTCATCTTCAGGAATTCCGGCTTCAATTTTTCCAACGAGATCAGCGCCAACGTCTGCACCTTTTGTGAAAATTCCTCCACCTAAGCGTGCAAAAATCGAAATGAGCGACGCTCCAAATCCCAAAGAAACAAGGGACTCTAAGAGAGCGCTTAATGAAATATTACTGTTTTTCAAAAATATATAATAGCCGGTGATCCCTAGTAGCCCCAAACTGACAACAAGCATCCCCGTAATTGCACCAGACTTGAATGACACATCTAGAGCCGATGCCAAACCTTGGCGCGCAGCTTCAGTTGTTCTCACGTTTGCACGTACAGAAATGTTCATTCCAATATAACCAGCGGCACCAGATAAGATTGCTCCAATTACAAAACCAAGGCCTACATGCCATCCTAGAAACCAAGTTAAAAATGCAAATACCACAACACCAACCATTGCAATAGTCGTGTATTGACGGTTCAGATAAGCCCTTGCCCCCTCTTGGATGGCACTAGCAATTTCTTGCATGCGTTCATTTCCTGCACTTTTAGATAGCACTGATTGAATCGTTATCGCCCCGTAAAGCAAGCCAATGAGGCCGCAAGCGATCAATCCATATTCATAAGGCGTCATATTTCATCCTTTTTGATAATTTAAGTCATAAGAAAGCGTATTTCATATCGTCAACCTCTTCCGATTGCAATATCGAATAACGAAATGACCCATAGGATGCCAGAATTTCAGATTCTCATACAATAAGAAATCATGCCTGAGAGAAACATCCTATAAGTTTCTTGACCCTTAAAGAAAAATAAAAACTTTGGTTGGAGAAAAGACCCTGAGAAGAGACGGTTTAGTAAAGGCAAATACTGAGAGAGTACACTGAATCTTACACTTTCTTCATCCAATTTATGAGAATGGAAGTTTAACAAATGAACAACGGATCATGCTAGAGCCGTCTTTACTGTAAAGAAGGGGGCTATACTGAAAACTAGTCTTTTAATCCCCATCCCCCAAATAGCTTAGCCAACACCAAAATATCTTTGCTTGAAACCTATAGAGAGAAGCTCTTCTCCTGTTTCCAGGAAGTGGATAAATTCCCGAGAAAATTTACCCTGATAGAGAGGATTTCTCATAACAGACATGTCTTTATTCTTAAGCAACTGAAACATAGCTCCTTTGTAACGAGCATTATTCCCCCTAAATTCCGGATGATCTCGTAGAAACGTTTCGGTTGAGTCATTTTTAATATTAGAACAAAACAGGAGAAATCCCCCTCCATTATCCCTAAAAGCTTTCTGACCTTCGGAATTGGATGCAAAAGCCCCATCCGCATCATTGAAAAAATTACAGCCGCCACTTGATGTGTTTAAAAGGATCACTTTAGAGCATAAATAAGTCCCTTGCATCTGTTTAAAGAACTCGGTTCTTAGCCTCTCTTGGACATTCACTCCTGCGTCACAAAAAAACAGCGCATCCTCTGCAGGGACGGTTCCTCGCCGATCGACATCTTTTGGAAGACAGTAGTAAACGTATTGCCTTTTTTCTTTGAGAAGTCTTTTCTCTTCTTCTGAATATTTATGACTAAATAAGCGAGCTAAAATGTGATGAACCCGATAAATTAAGTGTCTTTGCAAAAAAGAAGCTTTTTCTTCCTTGTAACCACAGCAATAATATCCTTCTTGTACTTTGAGGTTTCTTGCCTGCTTATCGCCAATAAGGTCTATAGGCAATTTGCTTGGTTCTTTCATAAAGCTTATTTTCATAAGATAACCTCTTTTTAGAAAAATCATTATAACAAAAAAAATATTTTTAATCAATAGAATCATTTCTGCAATTAAATCCTTCTAGTATACCACAACCTTAGTTTAGAAGAACTACATCAAGTTTTTTTGGAGAGCACAACATAACCTTAGGTATTTTTTAATTCTGCTATTTTACTTATAAACTGTTACAGTTTGCATAAATGTGACAAAATTTAAAAAAACTCAAAAGAAGAACAATGGACAGAATTTCTTTTCATGATTGTCATTGGAGTTATACTGGCTTATTTCGCAACTTCGTTGCATTAGCAGCCTCTTAATATTGAACTATTATATTTTTTTAAACTTTGACTAAATTAAAAATAGCAATATAGAAGAAAAATTCAGGGAATATACATTTGCATGCTTATCTTATCGCTCAGGATGGGCAAAGTGACGAAGCTCTTAACAAAAAATTTGCTTTTTATGCAAAGCTAAACAATCGTGCTCCAAATGGAAAAATCAACTTTAGCATATTCTTTACTATTTTTTAGGAGGGAAAGTCCCTTAGCTTAGCCAACACCAAAATATCTTTGCTTGAAACCTATAGAGAGAAGCTCTTCTCCTGTTTCCAGGAAGTGGATAAATTCCCGAGAAAATTTACCCTGATAAAGGGGGTCTCTCATGACAGACACGTCTTTATTCTTAATCACCTGAAACATAGCCCCTTTGTAACGAGCATTGTTATCTCTAAATTCCGGATGATCTCTTAGAAATGTTTCGGTTGACTCATTGTTACACTTAGTAGAACAAAAAAGGAGGTATCCCCCATGGTTCTGCCTAAAAGCTTTCTGACCTTCGGAATTGGATGGAAAAGCCCCATCAGCATCGTTGAAAAAATGACTGCCACCACTTGCACTATTTAAAAGGATCACTTTAGAGCATAAATAGGTCCCTTGCATCTGTTTGAAGAACCCGATTCTTAGCTTTTCTTGGACTTGTGCTCCTCCGTTACAAAAAAACAACGCATCCTCTGCAGGGACGGTCCCTCGCCGATCGGCATCTTTTGGAAGACAGTAGTAAACGTATTGCCTTTTTTCTTTGAGAAGTCTTTTCTCTTCTTCTGAATATTTATGACTAAATAAGCGAGCTAAAATGTGATGAACCCGATAAATTAAGTGTCTTTGCAAAAAAGAAGCTTTTTCTTCCTTGTAACCACAGCAATAATAGCCTTCTTGTACTTTGAGGTTTCTTGCCTGCATATCGCCAATAAGGTCTATAGGCAATTTGCTTGGTTCTTTCATAAAGCTTATTTTCATAGACACCCTCTTTTTAGAAAAACCATTGTAACAAAAAAATATTTTTAATCAATAGAATCATTTCTGAATTAAATCCCTCTAGTATACCACAACCTTAGTTTAGAAGAACTACATCAAGTTTTTTTGGAGAGCACAACATAACCTTATTACAGTTTGCATAAATGTGACAAAATTTAAAAAAACTCAAAAGAAGAACAATGGACAGAATTTCTTTTCATGATTGTAATTGAAGGGCTACTATGTTTTTCTAAATTTGATTGAATCAAAAAATAGTCTTCTCTCTCACTTGCTTTTATAGAAAGCCAACTGGAAAATCTACTGCTCAACAAAAGATCGCTTGTAAGGACATTAGGCAGTTTTAAAAACGTCCAGTTTGCTATATTCGTCCCATTCATTGTCTGAATACATGACCAAACGGATCTCTCGCTCAAATGGTTCTAATTTAGAAGCATCAAAAGACTCATCTTCCTCAACCATTTTCTGCAACTGATCTGACTGCAAATCTGTCGTCGGTCCATCTTTGTATTCACAATAACGACGGATAAGGTCCACAACTATAGGAGCAGCATCTTTTGGTGAATACCCAAAAATGCTCTGGCTAATGCAGCAAAATGAGATAGACTTGAGCTGATTCGCATCTAATAATTCTAAGCTATTTAAGTAGGCATTTCTTAGGACTTTAGGTTGCGCTCCGCGAGGACCAACAGCATGTATAATATAGCGGCTGTTCAATCCTAGAGCTCGTGTAATCACAGCTTCACCATTTGGAAGATTCCCGCTTGGAAGATTGGCTTTAATAGGCATGATTTCTGCTTTTAGAAACTCTCCAGAATCTTTAGCACCGGAGAGAGCCCCACTGCGCGACCAAATTTGTCCATCAATTCCTCCCCCTCCTAGCAACCTTTCATTTGCGGCATTAACAATAGCATCGGTATTCTGATCAAGAGTAGATCCCTTTACAAGAACAACTTTAGTTTTACCAAATACCGTTGCAATGCTACCATCTTTTAGCTTTACAGCATGTTTCGGCGGCTCAAGTTCTAAAGAAATATCCAAATGTGCGGCTTCGGCATTTTTTGCTCCAAGAGGATCTAACAAAGTTGAAGACATATGCACGAATTCTGCTTTAGGCACGTTTTCGACCTGTTCCAAAGCTCTGGCTAACGTCGGACTGATAGCTTTTGGACTCGTAGCTTTAGGAATTGGATTCTCTTCCCCTACTTTTGTTATAACGACTCTATCTTGATAATGATTGTATTTGTTAACGCTAGCATTAAATAGTTCAATTAGATCATTGTCAGTAGGAGTTAATTTGTCTTTTATTTGAGTGAAGATTGCTTCATTTTGGTTATAATCCACCCCATATATGCGACGCCCCAGACGAGTATTTGACAACATAGACCAAAAAAATTGCTTCACCTTTCCCAAAGTTTTTACAGATAAGTCTTTCTTTATAACGACTGTTTTTCCGCCTAGCTTGCCTTGATCATCTAATTCACTAAGCTTTTTCAGTTTAGCTGAAAGATCTTCTCGATCCCAGCTAAGCGTTGTATTTTTTAATTTAATGGAAAATTGAGCCGTCATATTATCCACCTTTATATATTAATCCTTCTCTATTATATAGGAAGTTAATTAAATATAGAAGTATCTGGAGTAACTATAATATCTGGATAAACCTTAGCTCTTAAAACTTGCTGAATGTAGGAAAGTGTGGTGCCGATTGATGAGTAGCAAGAGGTACAATTCCCTTGATAGCCAATCACAATCTCTCTGTCTTCTAAGATATTCAATACTTCAACCCCTCCACCATCTAAGGCAATATAAGGTCTAATATCTCGGTTCATAATCTCTTCAATGACAGCAATTTTCTTTTTGATGGTTAACTCTTTCCAACCTGGATACCCACCTTCCACAACTTCACCGATTTCAGATGGCACGGGTGGGGCGATATAACTCTCTGCAACGGGAATTCCGATACATTTTTCGAAAGCATCTTCAATGGCACTTAAAATAAGATTCAAATGGGGGTAGGTTTCTTTGGGAAAAGCGGTTTCTTCAGCCTTATCTCGCACATGCCGATCGATTAATTCGACGCTTATACGTCGAGCTTGGTCGTAGTTTTTTCCAACCATCAGCTCACAAGCAATTTCTGCGGCGCCTATTAAAACTGATTGCCCGTAAGCTTGGAACTTGGCATCGACGATGATCCCATCATCTGTATCTACCAACCAATAAAAGCGAACTAAATTTCCTTCTTCAAGTGATCCTTCTGTCCCTTCTGCTAAAAACATGCAACGAGCTTCTGATTCCTCAGAAGTAAAAAAACCGATGGAGCGCGGGTTGTCAATTTTAGCGGCCAATTTTTTACTATATCGGCTCCAAGGAAAAGGCGTGATTAGGGCTGCGAGACTCATGCTTAATTCTTTACTTTAAAATTTTTTGAGATGCGCGTCTAAGATACTTTGCTGTTTCGGTAACGATCCATGTCGCGCGGTCAATTTCATCTTCCGTCGTCTCACGTGACAAACTGAAACTTAAAGCCGAATGAGCTAATTGGGGATTGATTCCTGAAGCGGCTAAAACTAACCCGATCTGCTGAAAAGAACCGCCTCCAATGCTTGCAAAAACCAACTGTCGGTTAAGCGCGTAGAGCAAAGCTTCATTGGCAATTCCAGGAAAAGCGATAGTCGTTGTGTGTGGAAGTCTTTCTTGTTCATCAAAAAACAAGACCGCTTCAGGATAACTTTCTTTAATTCCAGTTTCCAATTTGTTTCGAAGGCGTGCAATTTCCGTACACATTAAATCTCGCGTTTCAACAGCTTCTTTTGCAGCTGCTGCAAGAGCAACTAAAGCGGGTACATTTAAATTCCCCGCGCGTAATCCACCTTGTTCAAGCCCTCCTAAAATGAAGGAACTGCACTTCACCCCTGCTTTAATGTAAAGACCTCCAGTCCCTTTCGGAGCATGGAAACGATCGCCACTAAATGTGATGAAATCCGCTTGTACTTCTTCCAAATTAAAGAATAGTTTTCCTAGAACATGTGTCGCATCTAGATGAAATTTAATACCCCTTTGCTGACAAAGAGCGCCGATTTCATGCACAGGATTTATAACACCCGTCAAACCATTTGCCCATGAAAGTGAAACGAGGGCAGTTCTTGGAGTGATATGATCGGCAATTTCTTCCGCTGTTACGCGCCCTTCCTGATTGGCAGACACAAACTTACCAACACAACCATGTTGTTCAAGTCGGCTAATCGCCATCAGCGCAGGGGCTTCATCCTGATTGGCACAAATCAATTGATTTCGACCTGTCGGCAACACGATATCGTGAAAAGCTGCCGTAAAAACATGATTCACGGCTTCTTCCCCTGAAGAAGTAAAAATAATGTCATCAACCTCTTTCGCACCGATTAAAGCGTACAAGGCTTTATAGCTTTCAGACATTGCAGGGAATAATTCTTGTCCCATCCGGTGCGGCGCTGAAGGTGTTCCCCATCGATCCGTCAAAAAAGGAAGCATTTCACTGACAGCCTTCTTAGATGGACGTGTCACAAGGTTATTATCTAAATAAATTCCATTTGGCATTTAAGACTCTCTGATTACTTTACCATCTTGGAACATATAGAAAATAGGCTCTCCAGTGGCTAATTCAAGATTTAATACTTCTTCCCGCGACAACTGATCTAAGTACATGATGATCGAACGTAGGGAATTTCCATGCGCAGACACAAAAACATTTTTGCCTTCTTGTAGCTGAGGAAGGATATTTTCTTCAAAATAAGGAATTGAACGCGCAGCTGTCATCTCCAAACTTTCCCCATTTGGAGGCGGGACATCAAAACTTCTACGCCATATTTTTACTTGATCAGCTCCAAATTTTTCGGCAGTTTCAGCTTTATTTAATCCTTGCAGTTCGCCATACATTCGCTCATTTAGTTCCCAAGCACATATCACTGGAATACACGACTCTTCTGCAGTCTTACTATAGATCTTTCCCCACTCTTGGAGTTTTCCTTGCCCAGGATGAAGAATCACGGGAGTTTTTCCCGATGTATGGCGACTCATGGCAAGCATAGCAGTCATTTGCGCACGCATGAGTGATGTTGTATAAATGATATCAATCGGGATGTCTTTAATTCGATCTCCCCCCACCAAAGCTTCTTCAATACCAAGAGGTGAAAGAGGGATATCTACCCAGCCAGTAAAGAGATTCAGACGGTTCCATTCCGATTGTCCATGGCGCATTAAAATGAGCTTATTCATAGCTTTCTCCTCTTTGATCTTTTTAGGATAGCGTGAAAAAACTAAACGAGCAAGCGGTAATCTGGCCCTCGATCGACAAATATCAAAAGACATATGTAGAGTTCCTGCAAGATTTAACCAGGGATTCGAATTGCTAGAAAAACCCACTATCTCCATTCAAGAATTTAATAAAGTTGAAATGGCCATTGGAAAGGTTGTTGCCATTTCAATTAACCCACATGCCAAAATTCCTGCTTATCTTCTCGATCTGCAATTTAATGGTCCCCTAATGGGAAATAAGGGCTTTTATTCAGGTTCGGCTCAATTCACCTCCAATCACACAACCGACGAAATAATGAACCAGCAAGTTGCGTGTATTTTGAACTTTCCACGCAAACAAATTGGCAGCCATTATGTCCGATTGCTTAGTGACGGGGGTTCAAAAAACTACTGGAACGTCAGATGAAAAACGAAAGACGACTGTACTTTTTCGCCCGTCGAGTCCCGTTGAACTTGGAGAAAAAGTTGGGATTTTTCCTCAGCAACGTTTTCTCAACCAAAACAAGAGAGACTTAACTTGGGATGATTTTTTAAAAGTAGATTTGAAGATCGGGAAGATAGAAAAAATCGAAAAAGAAGAATTGCATAAGGATTACAAAACAGTATTTATAAGATTGAATTTCGGAAGCACCCAAAAATTGGGTATGGGTCTATTTAAGCAAAATTTTTGGGTTGGAAGCTTAATAGGGAAACAAGCCCTGTCCCTTTTAAATTTACAATAAGAGGACTTTCCTTATGAAGCATCCGCCATTCTTTGCGCGGTGAGTGGCCGAGCCATTTTAGAACCAGCAAAGAAAATTGAAAATGGATATCAATTGGCTTAAGCCTGAATGGCTATTCATCCAGGCTTATCATGCAGATTATTTATCATCTTTTAGATGTTCAGGCTCACTAAATTCTAATTGAAATTGCTGGGGACCGATTTTATGACTTGGAATAGGAATCACTTTTACAAATAATTTAGAGCGAGATGTTTCAATTTCATACCCCTCTTTCTTTTTTTTGATTTTTTAAATCACTTCCCCTGCTCCAATCGATTCTGAAAACTTCTTATCGTCTAGGATAGCTTTAATCTCTACGCTACTTTGCGCTAAGGGAGACAGCAAAGCACATAAGCTCTGCGATACCAGTAAAAAAGCAACGAATAAAATGCCCCGTCTTTTCATTGTTCCTCCTCAAGGTTCTTATATTTTCCTTTTTTAAATTTGCTATTGAAAAAACACAAGGAAAATAGCTAAAGCAAACGATTTGTTTAATTTTTTTTATCTTTTGACTTTTTTTAAGAACTTCTTTATTATTTTCTTTAATCATTACATTAAAGATTACTCGATGGATAAAACAAAACAAAGATTAAGTAAAGTGATGGCTGCTGCAGGTGTTGCATCGCGCAGAGCTTGTGAAATGCTGATTTTCGACGGTTGTGTCACCGTTAATGGAGAAGTCACTCTCGTTCCTCAAACATTAGTGGATGAAAACGATGTCATCACTTGTAAGGGGCAATCTGTCGGCAAAAAACAAAATAAAGTCTATTACATTTTAAATAAACCTATTGGATACATCTGCTCGAACAAACGAAATAAAGACTCCAAAATTGTTTTAGACTTGTTTGACACAGTTGAAGAAAGACTATTTACGGTCGGCAGATTAGATAAAGATACAAGCGGATTGATCATCGTCACAAACGATGGCCACTTTGCCAATCGCGTGATCCATCCATCAGCAAATATTCACAAAGAATACTTAGTTAAAACAAATGAGGAAGTGGAAGCAGAGCATTTAAGTGCGCTTTCTAGTGGAACTCTTGTTGAGAAAACGTTTGTACGTCCTATCCGAGTCAGTAAAGTGAGACGAGGGACCCTAAAAATTACGATTGCCGAAGGGAAAAAGAGAGAGATCCGTCTTTTGATGGAATCTGCAAAACTCCCTGTTTTAGAATTAACACGTATTCGAATTGGGGGACTACATCTAGGTCCTTTACAACCTGGTGAGTGGAGAGAAATGACCGCTCGTGAACAAACCCTCCTTTTTGAATAAAACGGACTCCGAAAAATTATGAAAAGAAAACCTATTCCAAAAGCCGATCTTGAAACTTTAATTCCACTTTTAATGGGAACGTGGCGACGCTTTCATAAAATTTCTGGCCCTTCTGATCGCTTACAAACAAGAGAATTTCGTGGAGTTGTTGAAGCAATCACTCAACTACAAGAAGCTTTTAATGCAGGAACCCCACCCAAAAAACATTACTTTGAAGATCCTAAGCTCCTCGGTGCTTATCTTCTGTATCAATGGGTTGTTCACTACCAACAAGGCTTATCATTACTTGGAGAACTCCCATCCTCTCCAAAACGGGTTTTAGACCTCTGCAGCGGCCCAGCCCCTTTTTCTTTTGCCGCTCTGAAACATGGTGCCCGCGAAGTTTTTGCCTTAGATCAAAATCAAACCGCCTTACAACTCGCAGGTGAAATTTCAGGACGCTACGGCTTTCCTATCCAAATACGGCGCTGGGAACACCCCTCTTCTTTACCTGTTTCTGGGGAATTTGACTGCATCATCTTAGGGCATTGCTTGGAAGAGCTTTTTCCAATTTCTGTCAAAGGTGCTATTGAAAAGCAGCAACAGTTTTTAGATTATCTGCTTCGTTTACTGACTCCACATGGCTATCTTGTAATTGTAGGTAATTCCTTCGGAGAATCTAATAATCGCATTCTTCAAATCCGCGACGCCATGGTCAAGAAAAGAGTTCCAATTCAAGCACCTTGTGTGTGGCAAGGAGAATGCCCTGCTCTGCAAACTAGCAATAGCCCCTGTTATGCACAACGTGAATTTGAAAAGCCTTATCTGATTAAGGAACTACAACGTGCAGCTCAGATTAATCTTAGCTCCTTAAAAATGTCTTATCTGATCTTAAGAAGCCCCCAAGCTGCCTGGCCAAAGCTCGAACAGGAACAAGCGCTGTATCGGATTATTAGCCCCCCTGTTGACTCTTTCCAAGGGAAAAAGTTTTATCTTTGTGGAACGGGAGGGAAAAAATCCCTATCTTCTCGCTTACCAGAACACCCTCCTGAATCAAAAGCATTTGACTTTTTGCGAAGAGGCGACCTGATTTCCATTGAAAAAGCTTTCGAAGTCAAATCCTCTTATGAAATTATTGCAGAGACCTCATTGAAGTTAAAAGCTCCAGCTGGCAAACCCTTGCCTGAAATTGAGCCCTAACTTTTTGTATGTCAGCTTAATCAAACCTTAACATTTAATAGACAAAGTAATTTCTGTTGAACTTTATGGAAGATTTACAATGCGTGAGAGATCTGAGGGACTCCCAGTCTTTGACCCTTCTGTAGCAGTTGATGCTGCTCTGACTAAACTTGAAGAGTTTACTGCGCAAAATGCGCAAGAACCATTTCCGCATGTCTATCATTTAAAAACAGCAGAGCCCCTATTGGGGCGTGGGCGCGCCTATCAGATCAAAAAACAAGTCCGCATGTTAAGCTCTTGCATTGCCTCGATTTTTTCGGAAGAAATTCGGAAAAGGCACAACCAAATTCGAGAAGAAGTTCAAGATGACCTTTTAAATGCCATTGGCATTCTAAAAAATCATTATCCATATATATACAAGCTCGAACAAGGCTCTCCTTCACACCAAGCCTTAGCCAAACGTTTTTTCTCCACAATTAAAAATTTCAATGCCTTAATCGACCTCAATCCAGACGATGTTTCACAGAAAAGTTCCGGTTTTTGGCGCACGATCCGCTCTTATCTTTGCCGAATAGGGGGGCTTTCCATTACGAAACGCTTTATTTGTAATCAAATTCTTCTACCCAACCGACAAAGTCTTGAAGAAGACTCCTCCATTAAACTTTTGAATAAGCGCTTTCAAATTCAGTCTCAAACAACCACAACCGACAAAGTCTCTAACTTATTCCAAAGCACCAAAACACTTGATCACCATCAAGACACGGAGTTATTTTGGATGAAAGCCCTTTCATTACTCCGTAACAAAGGCGTTTATTTCGATTCAATAGAGGAAGAGCTCAAGTGTATTAAACAATCTCCGATTTATGGAACTTTGACTCCCAATCAATCTGACGGGGCCTACTGCGAGTCGTGGACGCTAGAAATGAAGCAGGTTATTAAGCCATTTCCTGGAGAGAAATATATTGTTGTCGGGCAATTCATGAAACATTCTCACGCGGCTGCCCGAGGAGTCCCTATCCCTAATAGCTTTTTTATTACCGCCACCCCTTCACAAACAGGATTTCCCCATCCTTGCCAATATTCGGGTTGGGCTCTAAGTGAAATGCTCATACCTAAATGTCCGCATCGCCTTGATTTACTCCCTACCGTATCTTCCATTTTAAAACATCAACACGAGACCGCTAATCAACTGATCGCTTCAGAGGAGAATCTCACCAAAGCTAAAAAAATTTATCTTCTACGAAAAAAAGTTTTTCAGGAACATCTCGATTTTTTTTTAAACCTTCATGAAACTTTGTGCCTGACGATATTGAATGCTCAAGAGATCAGTGAAGACATGGAGGCAACGATAAAACGTTATTTTACGACACTCAGAGGGCACCCCGACCCCTTCGACTGCCTTGCGGAAACACATTACACGATCATGAACCAATTTGTCACAAAACCCTATATTGCCTTGCAAAATGCTTGGACAGAAAAAGGAACGCTTGCGTTCAATGCTGGTGGCAAAGCGGCTGCACACATTTTGGAAAAAGAAATCGCCCTGAAATGCCAAGAACTGCGTCTTCAGAAAGAAAAAACCGATATAGATATCGAAAAGACTATTTTAGATTTTATTTTAGTATTAGGCCCTCTTTTAGCAACACCTTCTATTAAAATTATTTTGCAAGAATTCTCTGAAATCATGAATTTTGAACCTCCTTTGCTAGATAATTTTGCTCAAAAAGTACAAGCGGCCGTTTATCGGCAAACACTCGCATTTCAATACGATTTGCAAGCAGATACGGAAGAAAGCAAAATGTTTGGACAGCTAAAAGAAAGCTTATTAGAGGATATTCAGCTTTTTTCTCAGCCAGAATCAGGCGCTTATTTCGTCATTGTTGAAGAACTCAAAAGATACTTTGAAACCCGTTATGCTTCACAAAAATCTTAAGTATTCTCACGGACCATTTGTAAGTATCTCCGCGAAAATGTAGACATCCGCTCTGTCGCACATAAGCAGACAAGGCCACCTAAGCACAACACAAGCACTGGATTGAACAAACTGCATAAAATGGCAGCAAAGGCTGGAGCGACGCATCCACGCAATCCGACGGCCAAAACCCCCACATTGCTATATCCAGAGCTATCTTCCTCTTTTGAAAAAATAGGACCAGATAAATTCCAGCTTAACTCACTTCCTCCTTGCATAACGCCCCAAATGATGTATGCAAAATACAACCAAGCAACATGCCATTGTGCCGCAATCAAACACAATGGGAAAAGAGCAGCAATACCTGTGACATAAGCACTGAAACGATAGATATCGACTTTATTCATCCAATCAGCCCAAATTCTTGAGGTGAGCGCAACCCCAATCCCTTTGCAAAGCGCAATGGCAATGGCCAACTCCGTGTAAGAAAGATTTAGATTATCCATAAAAAATTTAGGAAAAGCGGGATACATAATCATCAGTCCGGTTCCTCCAAACATAAATCCGATCTGAAAAGCCCGGAAATCGGGCCTTCGGCAAATGAGTGACCACGCATTCATCCAAGGTTCAGCCAAAACTCGGGCAAAGGGAATGGGAAACCACAATGGTTTTTCAATTTTCTCGTCTTGAATCGGAATTCGATATTGAAAAATCGCTGAAGCTAAAGAAACAAAGGCTGTCAGAGGAAAAATCCAACGCCATGCCTGATAATATCCATCTAGCAATCCCCCAATCAAAAAAGGAAAGCAAGCATCACCTAGGTACCCAACAGTTGTTCCATACGCGAAAATGCGCTCTCGAGAAACTCCTGGCAAATTGAGTTTTAAGATTTCCATCCAAGCAGGCATAACACCACGATGAAGGGCCATAAACCACCCAAATGCAGCAATGATCAGCCAAGGATCTGTAACCCAAGGAAATAGGAAGAATGGCAATACACTCAGGACATTCGCCCAAATGATATTGGCTCGCAGTCGATCTCTTCTTTGATTAATCGAAAAACTCCAATAAACAGAGAGAAGCGAAGCCATCGGTTTAATGGCTGTAACAGCTGCAATTTGTAAGGGTGTCGCCTGAAAATCGCGATAGAGAATAAAGGGGATTAAAGAATAAATAGCCCAAAAAGGGGTCCTCAACAATCGAGACCACATAAAAGCATTACGTGTCTCAACGGCATACATATGCGGACTAGCGGGTGTTATCGTCATGAGGTTTCTTAAAATTTTTTTTCAGCCTATTTTACACGATTTTGGGTATATATACAAATCCCTTAAAAACATCACATAATAATTAATCAAGAATACAGTGATAGATATGATCCTTCTTTCCGCTTACTAAATCCAGCACCTCCTTTTTAGGGGGTGTCACGGCACAAATAGGCTGTGCATAAGGACAACGCGTGCGAAATGGACAGCCACTAGGCGGATTTTGCGCAGAAGGGATCTCCCCTTTTAACAGGATCCTTTTTTTTTCTTGACCTGGGTAAGAACGAGGAATAGCAGATAAAAGTGCTTGTGTGTAAGGGTGCTTTGGATTGCGAAATAGCTCTTGTTTGGAAGCACACTCCATCACTTTGCCTAAATAAAGCACAACCACTTCGTCACAGATATGCTCAATCACAGACAAATCATGGGAAATGAAGAGATAGCTAAACCCCATTTTATTTTTCAAATCTGTCAATAAATTTAAGACCTGAGCTTGAATGGAAACATCTAAAGCTGAAACGGCTTCATCACAAATGATCAATTGTGGTCGCATAGCGATGGCGCGTCCGATACAGATCCTTTGCTGTTGCCCTCCTGAAAATTGATGGGGATATTTGCGCATTGCATCTGGTGATAATCCGACAGACTCAAGCGTTTCTGCCACCGTTTCAATCTGCTCTTCTCGCGTTTTGACTAAACCATGATAGATAAGCCCTTCTCCAATAGCTTCTCCAATTGTTTTACGGGGGTTTAGAGAAGAATAGGGATTTTGAAAGATCATCTGCACATTTTTTCTAACAGATTTCAGTTCACTATGACTCATGGCTAATAGGTCTTGTCCTAAAAAAGAAATATGCCCTTCCGTCGGTTCAATCAAACGAATAGCGGCACGTCCTGCCGTACTTTTGCCCGAGCCAGACTCGCCAACCATCCCCAAAACTTTTCCCGTTTCGACTTTGAAATCAATCCCATTTACAGCCTTAATTTCCGCTGTTTGATGGCGAAAGAGCCCTGAATAGACAGGAAAAAACTTTTTCAAATTCCGCACTTCCAGCAATGTCTTTGTCATCGCAATGCCTTCGGTTTTGCTTGAGATAAGAGGAATAATCTATCTTGACTTTCTGAAGTTTGATCATACAACCAACACTTGGTGTCGTGCAGGCTAGACTCGATGGCAAAATTCAAAACTTCCCCTTCTTTACATTTTCCCATGACATAGGGACAACGAGGATGAAAGCGACATCCCTTTGGATAATGTGTAAAGGGAGGAACAGCTCCTTTGATCACATTTAATCGGCCTCTTTCATGATCTCCTCCAGGCCTGGAATTAAACAATCCCACGGTATAAGGATGCGCCATATTCCCAAAAATGTTCTCAACAGGACCTCTTTCGATAATTTCTGAGGCATACATAACAGCAACCTCATTCGCTATCTCCGCTACAATTCCCATATCGTGCGTAATTAAAAGAATAGCCATCCCTTTTTTGTGCTGAAGATCACACATCAAATCCAATACTTGCGCTTGAATGGTCACATCTAATGCTGTAGTTGGTTCATCGGCAATCAGAATATCGGGCTCACAAACAAGGGCCATGGCAATCATTACACGCTGTTTCATTCCACCCGAAAGCTGGTGAGGATAATCTTGCAATCGATCTTCTGGAGAAGATATTCCCACATCTTTTAGAGCTTTTATGACACGTGCAGTTGCTTCATCCTCATAAATATTCAGATGCATCTCAACAACTTCTAAGAGCTGCTCTCCAATTGTATATACGGGATTCAGAGCATTGGTGGGATCTTGAAAAATCATCGCAATGGAAGCTCCCCGAATACGCGCCATCTCTTTTTCTGGTATTTCTAAAAGATTGCGATTACGGTATAGAATTTCTCCTTTTGGATGCAAAGCAGGGGGAACAGGAAGGATCCGCATAATCGATAAGGCTGTCACGGTTTTTCCACAGCCCGATTCTCCAACAATAGCCAACGTTTTTCCGGCATGCAAATCAAAAGATACATCTTGAACAACAGGGAAGTGCTTTTTTCCAACTTGAAAATATGTATGGAGGTGGCGTACCTGTAATACTGGCTTAGATGTATCTGTCATTGACTACCTTTTTGCCCCTAAATCTAATTGTGGCAAATCTTTTAAATCCCGTAATCCAAAGTAAGTTAAAAAATTCTGCGTAATAGCGTATAAGGTAGGTCGTCCTGGAGCCTCTAATTTTCCAACGGCTTCGATAAGCTCTCGCTCAAGAAGATTAACGAGAGTTCCAGAAGAATCTACTCCGCGTATAGCATCGATTTGTGGACGAGTGATGGGCTGTCGATAAGCGATGATTGCAAGGACTTCCGCCGCAGCTTGAGAAAGTTTTTCAGACTTTTTATGCCTAAATAGCATTTGGATATAGGGGGCATATTCTTCACAAGAACGCAGGACAAATCCTTGCGCAATTTCTTCTAATCGAAAAGCTCTTCCTTGTGAAATATATTCTTCTTGAAGTTGCTCGATAATTTCTCGTAGCATACGCGGTTTTATCGGATAAAAAGTTTCGATAATCTCGCGCATTTTATTGAAAGAAACTGTCTCGCTCGAGGCAAATAGCAAAGCTTCTAAAATTTGTTTAATTTTCCTGCGCATTTGTAACTGCTGGTCCCGATCATATTTTTCTTCAGCCGCTTTGGCCGCTTCTACTCGAGACGTATTAATCAGGCAGGTTTCTAACGTGGACTCGAATAAATTAATTTCATTCGTCATAAATCAATGCATATCTTTTGTTGATGAGGGCGAGCTCAAAATAATTAAATTTGTTTCAATTTCTTTAAATACAGATAGTTCCCCAAGTTTCATCAGTTCTAACACAGCTAAAAAAGTCACAATTAATTCGTCACGGGAACATGCACATGCTAAAAGATCTGCAAATAAGAATCTGTCCGATTTTTTTAATTCTACACGCAAATGCCGGATTTTATCGGAAACACGCCAGACTTCTTCTTGCACAACCTTTGTTTGTGCGGAAAATTTTGTCAATGCTTGTTGAAAGAGAGCGGCTAAATCTGTTAAGGAAAGATGCGCTAATCCCATGCCCTTTTTAATTTCTGAGGGTTCGATTCCACGGGAATAATAAACGCTTTGAGAGTCACCTCTTTCAGCAAGATCTTTGGCGGCATCTTTAAAACGGCAATAGTCGACTAAGTGGTGAATAATTTCAAAATGAGGATCTTCAATCTCAAGGACTTCTTCTTCAACTTGCTCATGCTTGGGTAAAAGTGTTTTACTTTTCATCCAAAGCAAAGAGGCCGCTGAAGCAATAAAATCCGCGCCTTGATCAATTTGCGCATCCTCTTGATCCTTAAAACGTTCTAAATACTGGGAAGTCATTCTGCGTAGCGGAATTTCAAAAATATCGATTTCGTTTTTTTGGATTAAATGCAAAAGGAACTCCAGAGATCCCGTAAAATTCTCAAATTCAAATGTTTCTTGATTCACTTTGTTAAATCTCCCTGCAACACAAACACTAGCATAGCTGAGGAATGATTTCTGCGCATAGCATAAATCATTGCTTTGGAATGTGAAACAGATTTATTTCGCAATCATTTTAAATTAGTTTGAAATAGAAGAGATAGATAATTGTTTTTATTAAAAAAATTATTTATAATTAAGAATAGTGACATTCCAACTTCTGGGAGCCTATATGCCGATTTGTAAACGACTATTCTTTCTTTTGATTTTTCTCTTCTCCTATGCCTTTTCTGCCGAACATGAACTCCTTAAAACGGCCGATGTCAATAAAGTCATGCAAAACATTTTGCAGCAGCACGTATCGCAAAAAAAAATATCTGATCAAATTCTTAAAACATCCTTTAAAGTCTACATTGACCAATTTGATCCCGATCGAACTTACCTTCTCGAGACAGAAACAACCCCTTTTTTAAATGTCAATGATAAGCAAGCTCAACAACTTTTAAAACAATATTTAAAAAGTGATTTTGGAGCCTATAGCCGACTCAATTCAATGATTCAAGGCTCTATCCTCCGTGCTCGCAAAATTCGTCAAAATCTGATCAAAAACCCCAAGCAATTGTTTCTTTACCAAAACCCAAAAGATGCTAAAAGCGATTGGGAAGACCCCGATTTAAAACGTCCCTTCGTGCGTGGTACAAATGAATTAATGAGTCGGATTAAGCAAGATATGGTGCGCTTTATCAATGCTGAAATTAATCACTATGGCGCGGCTAAAGTACAAAAAAATGAGCAAGCTATTCTCGCCTTCTATGAAAATAAACAGCGTGAAAAAGAAGATAAATATTTATTTAGAAATACAGCGGGTCGAGATTTAGCAAAACCAGAAAGAGAGAATCTTTTTGTGATGCATATTTTAAAAGCCTTAACACGTAGCTTAGATGCCCACACGACTTTTTATGATGCGTCGGAAGCCTATGACATGAAAATGCGCCTTGAGAAAGGGGTCATCGGAGTGGGTTTAGTTCCTCAAGAAACGGAAGATGGAATGATTGTGGCCCGAATCATACAAAATGGGCCGGCCGCCAAAAATGGCCAAATACAGCTTGATGATCAAATTGTTAAAATCAACGGTAAAGATGCGACCAATCAATCTTTTGATCAAGTGATGCATAGCCTGCAAGCCAAACCGGGATCAGTGATCTCCATGGTGCTAAAAAAGCCAGCTACACCTGACAACGATTACACAAGCTCGATCTATCATGTGGATTTAACAAGCGAAGCCATCTCCATTGATGAAGGTCGAGCCGAAGCTTCTTATGAGTCTTTTGAGGATGGAGTATTAGGAGTTGTCACTCTCAACTCTTTTTATCAGGGGATTCATGGGATCAATAGTGAACTTGACGTCCGCAAAGCCTTGAATGAACTTACACAAAAAGGCAAAATACGTGGACTTGTTTTAGACCTACGCGAAAACAGTGGAGGCTTTTTAAGTCAAGCAGTCAAAGTCGCCGGGCTTTTTATTACCAATGGCGTGATCGTAATCTCTAAGTACTCGAATGGAGAAGAACGTTTTTATCGCGATATGGATGGAAAAGCTTATTACAATGGGCCTTTAATTGTACTGACCTCAAAAGCCACCGCCTCTGCTGCAGAAATTGTAGCTCAGGCCTTACAAGATTACGGAGTCGCACTCGTCGTCGGAGACGAACAAACGTATGGAAAAGGGACGATTCAAAGCCAAACAGTCACTGACAATAAAGGCTCTTCTTACTTTAAAGTCACAGTTGGAAAATACTACACAGTCTCAGGAAAGACCCCCCAAATTCAGGGTGTTAAAGCGGATGTTATTGTGCCTAGTCAATTTAGCCGAGAAAATATCGGAGAAGAATTTCTTGAATATCCTCTTACACACGACACCATTTCCTCTGCTTATGAAGATCTTTTAGAGGATATCGATCCGACTTTAAAACCTTGGTACCTACGCTATTATTCTCCTACTCTGCAACACAAAATCCGTACTTGGCGCACGATGCTCCCTGTGTTAAGAAAAAACAGCGCTCATCGATTGGTCAGTAATACACAATACCAAAAATTTTTAACCAACCAGGACGACGCCTCGAAAGTAGTCGTCATAAATTCTGATGATAAAACACAGCCCATCAACACCAAAGATCTTCAGTTAGTTGAGGCTGTTAATATCTTAAAAGATATGATCTACCTTCAAAATTCTGTACATCCCACGAAAAAGCCCGCGATGAGTGAAAAATAACGTGAGGCATTTTTCGTTTTTATCCCCTTATTTATTAAGGGGATAAATCATTTTTATCGAAAAAATGCAATTAAGTGATTGCACAAAAATTGCAATTCGACTATGTTTTTCCTTCTATCCGGCCAGATAGCTCAGTCGGTAGAGCAGAGGACTGAAAATCCTTGTGTCGCTGGTTCGATTCCAGTTCTGGCCACATTTGCAGAAAAAGCTTCGGCTTTTTCTGCTTTTTTTTTATCTCCACAACCCTTGAATTTTCTATTTGGATTCTAAATCACAAAACATCGGTGTGCGCTTGATTGCAAATAGGTCTTCTTTCGATCCATTTTCTGCAAATTCAGGATCGCGCTTAAAACCGAGCCTCTCATAAAAAGATAAAGCCCCAGGAGCCCCCATAAGATAGAGATACTCGGCTTGATGTTCTGCCCCAAGCTTTTTACAAAATTCAACAATAGAAGAACCCGCCCCTTTCACTCGATGTGGATGATTGCTATTTTGCGGGTAATTCAAGTTCCAGATAGACGTAATCAAGGAATAGAGCTCGATACCCTTCTTGCCCTTGAAATCTTCCCGATTAAGCAACACAAGCCCCATGGCCTGCGGAAGCTGATTAGAGACATCATAGGCAACCACGATTTTGTGTTTGATAGCCATCCCTTTCTGAAAATCACTCACAACAGTGTTAATTTTTAATAACTCCATTAAGCTAGCACTAAATATCCCGAATATTTTTTTATTGCTTTCTTGCGATAAGCCTGGATCTGCCAGATGAATGGAACCCAAGCATTCTTGAACTTTTTTTTGCTGTTCAGCAATATGTGATAACAATTTTGTTAATTCGACCTCCCCATTTTCCAATATCTTGATATCGAACCTAGTAGAAGCAGACTCTATTCCATTCATTTTTGACTCGTGATTATTGTTAATAAAACATCAATAACATTGCATATGTTATTGTGCAAAATTTTAGGTTATCGTTAGTTTATTCTATGGATACAATACAAGATCTCAAATGTTATTTGAAGGAAACACTCCATGCTTTTTTTTCGAACCAAGACCTGGAAGATAAGGAAGACCACCCTTTTTCTTAAAAATCTGTTCATTTCTACCTTGCGCCATTTCTAACATCTGGGCTATCGCCCTTGAAAACACATTAACTCCCCCGCGATCCGCAAACACCTGGAACAACTTCAGATAAAAACGAACATTTCAAATAAAATTCATATGATCACAAAAGACTTATGAAACATGAAGTTGAATTTGTGCCCCCTGACAGATTTAGTTACCTTCTTTGGAAGGATTGGTTAGATAGATGCCAAACCAGCCGGATGTTTCGAGCCATCCCTAAATTAACCCCGGCAACGCAAGCTGTCATTATTTATGCTCTAAATTATGAAGGCAAAAAACGGCTTACGCCACTGGAGCTAGCGAAAGCTCTACTCCAATGACAATGACACATGCACTTAATGAAGCTGAATCGGTGGGCCTAGGAAAATCTCTTCGAGAAGGCAAAGAAAGAACGACTCTTTGTTTTATAGAGGATAAAGCTCCGCTATGGAAAAAATCCGAACCATTCATGCAAACCTGTCCGAATTACTCAATTCAAAAGCCCCTGTGAGTGAAAAAGATACAAATGACATCATTCGTTTATATCAATTATTAACCACCAACACTCGTGTTCATTTATCAGAAACTATTAGCCCCAAAATTTTTGCATGAACTGCAACAAAACACCCCTGATCTTAAAGCACTTGGGTTAAAGTACACACCAGCCTCCGACATCGTAACTGAGTCAAATTTATAGCATCCCATTAAATGAAACTGTCCCAATCAACCAATCTGGAGTCTTCAAATATCAAATATCATGGCATTGTGATCGATCCGATTACGCATGGCACTGGCATTGCCATGCACATACTGACGCAAATTATACCGAAATGTTCGATAGGCTTCAGTTGACTCAGATTTGGGACGCGATCCGACTTCAGGCGTAATGATCGCCTGCGGAATCTGCCAAAGAAGAGATCCCTGAGGAATGGGATTTTGATAAGAGGAATCAATCAAAAGACCACGCAATTTAGTGGACTGCTGCATTTTGCTTATAGCTGCTTGAGAAAAAATTTTGTAAGACCCAACAACACTTAAGATGGAATTATTTTTCATTAAATCGAACTCTTTAACCCCAAACCACTCTTCAAAAGTTCGACTTCTTGGCAAACAAAGACTTACAATATCCACTTCCGAAATCAAATGATGAAAATTTTCCAAAGAAAATGTCTTGTGACAATACGGATTAAAAGAAGCGTGTGGCTGCACACCCCAAATGGTCATTCCAAATTGTTTGGCCATACGAGCCACTTCTGATCCGGTCTTACCTAACCCAATTTGCAACATTTTTTTTCCGTTCAATGTCCACATTTGATCACGCAACTCGCTGGCCCAAACAGCAGCAGGATCTTGATCAAGAAATTTCCATTTAAATAGATTTTTCGCAAAAGCCAACATGACTCCCAGGACATACTCCCCTATTTGCACCACATTTTCCTCTCTCGTGACTGTGATCTGAACATTCCCTTGATCCGCAATCAAATCTAAACATAATCGATTTAATTGATCCGAGGGTGAATGAATCCACTTTAATTGATCAGCTAATGCAAATTCATTTTCAGCCAGCCGATTTCCATAGATAATTTCGACTTTTCCCCAATCTTCTTTGCTTAAATTTCGATAGGTCGTTTCCGTAAAGGCTAAAAAAAGATAGTGGGGAAATTCTTGCATCAACAGTTCAATTTCTTCAATTGAGAGAGGACTTTGTAAAAGAACAATATTCATAAATCCCGTTTTTTTGGTTTTTCTTCTCAAAGCTTTATATTCAAAATTATCCCGATTTTCTGATTGATTTCAAACGAGATTTCGGCTATAGTTTAGCATTATGTTTAAAAGGCTCACTTACATTTCGAAAGAAATATCCAAAAAAATTGACGATTTTTTTGCCCAGATGTAGCTGAGCTTCTATTCTAAATAGGTCGAAGACTGTAGGGAGATAAAAATGTACGCAATTATTAAAACCGGCGGAAAACAATATCGAGTTGCCAAAGACGCTACAATCGATGTTGAACTGCTCGATGCAACTCCAGGAAGTGTTGTAGAATTTCGAGAAGTTCTACTTGTGAACGATGGCGCTTCTACAACGGTTGGCCAACCACACGTTTCCAATTACCTAGTAAAAGGCGAATACCTTGAAACAGTATTGGGTGATAAAGTTGTGAGTGTTAAATACAAAAAGCGCCAAAACCAGAGAAGAAAGTTTGGCCATAGACAAAAATATGCACGCATTCGCATTACCGAGATTGCAGCAGTTTAACGGAGGAAAAAATGGCACATAAGAAAGGGCAGGGGTCAACCCGTAACGGACGCGATTCTCACTCAAAGCGTCTTGGAGTTAAAGTTGGATCTGGTCAGCTTGTTAAAGCAGGCAGCATTCTAGTTAGACAAAGAGGAACTAAATGGCACCCAAGCAAAAACGTCGCTCGAGCTAAAGACGACTCTTTATTTGCACTTGTCGATGGAATCGTGACATTTCGAAAGACTTTTAAAACGTTTGTTTCTATCGAAACTGGCGCCTAAGAATCACAGCCAACCACAGAGAACAGTGTCAATGATCACCGCTGAGCTCTGTGGCTAAGCTCAATCTCCCATTCTTTTTATTGTCCTTTTCTACCCTCTCCTCATTTCAGTATTAAATTTATACAAGGAACCATACCCTTATGTTTTTTGATCGTGTTGTTGTCGATATTTCTGCAGGCAAAGGTGGCAACGGCGTTATCGCTTGGCGCAGAGAAAAATATATTCCAAAAGGCGGACCTTGCGGCGGAAATGGCGGCAACGGGGGCTCAGTCATTTTAGAAGCAGACATTCAATTGTCATCGCTAGAATGGTTTCGCAATAGACGTATTCTAAAAGCCGAAAATGGAGTCCAAGGCGGAGCAAATTGCCGAAAAGGACGTAACGGCCAAGACCTTGTTCTTAAAGTCCCTTGCGGAACACTTGTAAAGGATACTCAAACAGGTGAAGTTTTGTACGACCTCAAAGAAAATGGGCAAAAAGTTGTATTGTGCAAAGGTGGAAAAGGCGGACGTGGAAACGACAGCTTTAAAACGCCAACGAATCGCGCCCCAAACATCTGTACAGAAGGCCTAAAAGGCGAAGCTTGTGAGATTGAGTTTGAACTTAAGCTCATTGCGGATGTTGGTCTCGTCGGATACCCTAACGCAGGAAAATCCACACTGATTTCTACGCTAACCTATTTACGTGTAAAAATTGCTCCTTATCCATTTACAACCCTTCATCCAAATATTGGTTACATTCAACTCCCCGATTACAAACGTATTTTTATCGCGGACATTCCGGGCATCATTGAAAATGCTCACGAAAACCGCGGATTAGGTTTTGAATTTTTACGCCATATTGAACGCACCAAATTATTGCTTTTTGTCTTAGATGCCTCGGGTATTGATGGGCGAAATCCTTCCGATGACTACCGCGTCCTACGACAAGAGCTGGAAGCTTACAATCCGGAGCTACTTGAGAGACCTTTCTTGGTCATTCTTAACAAGATTGATGCTCTAGAATCTGAAGAACACATCAAACAATTCCGCAGCGATTATACCTTGCCTTCAAACGTTCTTTTCGAAATTTCTGCAACTGAGAAATTAGGACTTGCAGAACTTAAAGAAGCCATTGTCGAACAAGTGTCTTCATTAGATTCAGAAGAGTAATTTAGAAAGAGAGTCAGAATAACTTTTATTCTGACTCTCTTTCTAAATCTTCAAAGTTCAAACTTTCTCTTACATACATGCTCAGCCTGTTTCCACAAAACATTTTGATCATAAATGCTTTCAATCCTATAATTCGCCATTTAAATGCCCTCTCTCAAAGGATCTGAAATGGACAAGTCTTGGCTCTTTGCCCTCCTCTTATTGCTCTCTGTTAATGACCTAAAAGCAGAGTCTCCCTACCAAAGCTACAACTTTTTGGTAGAAGAAATTACCGAAGAAAATTTTTATTCAAAAACTCAAGAGAGACCCACTTTGATCGATTTTTATGCCCCATGGTGCGGATCTTGTATAATTTTTGAACCTACTTTTGTAAAGATTGCTCAGGAGATGCGTGAAAGGGTCATTTTTTATAAAGTTAATATCGACACTTCCTGGAATCTTTTGGAGCAGTACGAAATCGTTTCCATCCCTACTTTAATTTTCTTTAAAGATGGCCGCGAAATCAACCGCCATGAAGGTGAATTACCCGAGAATTCTTTAAAAGCATTTATCTATTCAAATCTGTAGTCTACTATACTCGCCTGCCCTGAAGACATCTTAGATATCCACCCCCCCTTCTAAATTGCATGAGGGCTTTCCTTTGCATATTCAAATAAATAAGCCTGAAAGAATTGGTTGAGTCAAATCTTTAAATACATTTAAATATACCGAAAATGGTTACAGGCTATTTCTGAACGAATAATTCTCTTAAAAACTCATAAAAGGCAAAATAATCCTATGCAATTTCCAAGCACTGAAGGCCTTCTTCCTCTTCCTAATAGCTCTTTTTATACTATTCCTAGCACTCACACAAATCCTACACCTTCACAATTAGCAAATATTTTTCTTCCTGTTCCTCGAAGCTCCAACAAAACTTTTCGAGCAAGAAGAGCACATGAAAGCTACCCTCTCACCAAGGCTCCAAGCGATGATGAGGTGAATATTTTTTTTAAGAAATTTAATCACATCTTAGAAAATATAGAGGAATATGATCCCAAAATTCTGGGACCCGTTTACAAAAAATTTTCACAAATACTTCTCTATTTCCGAAATTCCAACAGCCTTGTCTTTGATAAAAAGTTTGATGAATTTCTTAGCTTCACCGCACTAAAAAAATTCCCCGCGGCCTTAAAAAAAACACTGGAACTAATCCCCCCTTATGAGCCTTTATTTGTATTCACACATGCAGTTCCTTCTGATGTATTAAAAGAATTTGTGGATCATCATTTCAGTGTCAACATCAGTGGGGTGAATACAGCCGAATATGCCGATTATAGCATTACCTGCAACAATAAGGTTTTCCATCTCTATTCCATAATCCTCCAAAGGGATTTTAAAGCAGCTGACATCCCGGCAAAATTAGATGAAATTAACAAAAGAGATCCACTTATCTTAGAATTATTGTTAGAACACTCGTGTTGTTGCGAATCGGCTAATTTGCAACAACTCCAACCTGAACAGCTTAAATCCTATATCAGGGCATCGATTCTTTTAGATTTCCAAAAAGAGCTTAGTCATCTAGAACGTTACTGCTCGGATTCAAAATATCATCCTGAGTTATTACAAATCTTTATCGATCTCTACCATGATGACGTCTGTCAAAATAGTGAAATCGTATCAAATGCTATAGAGGATCTGATTTCCAAATGCTTAGCAAAGCTTCTTAAAAATCCCATAAAATACACGCAAAGTCATATCCCAGTTTTGGAAAAATACGGCTCTTATTTAAAACATTTGAGAGTTGATCTGAAGTGCTCCATATATAAATTTCTTCCCTCTCTTTTTCCTAACTTGGAATCATTGATGTTAACAACTTGCTTCGATGACAAATGGAAAAAATTGCTTAAAGATGGTCAACTCTCTAACCTTAGGGAGATTCACGTAGACTTTGAGTTCTCCTCCTTTCATTTGTCCTTATTTGAAAACATGCCTCAACTGGAAAAGATAGAGATTGTTGTACGCAGAGGATCTTCAATCCGCCCCTTTCTAAAACCTGAATTGATGGGAAATCTAAAAACGCTAGGTTTTCTGTATTATACAGATGAAGACGGGGAATGCTCGAAAAGCATCTTGCCTCCCTTAACTTTAAAATCTATTGCAAGATTACCAACATTAGAAAATCTAGGGCTCGAATCAATCGAATTCATCGATTTCTTTGCTTTGAGAGAGATTTTGCAATCCAAAACGCTAAAAACAATCAATATTCAATCTTGTAGATATTGCTTTCAATTTCCACCTAGTCCAAAGCCCCTTGCTTTTGACTTCAAATATGATCTTTTTGGTTTACAAAGCCGCTTTAAGCGCATAAAGATTATACGGGAAGGCAAGGGCAAAGCCTTTCTCCAAACTCTAAATACCCCATTATCCCAAAGTATTGAATTAAGTAATCAAAATCCTACACTAATCACGACAGAACAGGAAGCGATTAGGCTTTTGGAAAAGGTATCTTTCAAGCGATTCTTGAATGTTCAAGAAGCCCTAATCAATCGTTCCCTCAATCGTTATCCAGACATAATGCCCTATGACTACAATTCTATTTCGCAAGAAATTGGATTTTACTTAAATGGAAGTCGCATTGATGGAATCGATAAAAGAATACGTTATGCGACACAAGGTCCCTTAATCACTACTCAAGGAGATTTTTGGAGCGCAGCTTTAAAGGTCAAGACTTCTCTTATCGTAATGGCGACAGATTTTTCAGAGGGATCAACTGTAAAATGCGTACGTTATTGGCCTACTCAGAAAGAGCAAAAAGGGCTCTTCGAAGATCAACTTTCTCAATCAATAGATGTCGAACTTTTAAGTGAAATTCTGATGCCTGGACTAGAGCTTCGAGAGTTTTCAGTGAAATGTGAACAAACATCTCAAGAACAAAGAATCAAACACCTGCATATCAAAGATTGGCAAGATCATAGGGGAAGGACAAGTACTCAGCTACACAATCTGATTAATCACATCATTGAATTGGAAAACTTGTCACCAGAGAATTCAACTTTGATTCACTGCAGTGCAGGAGTTGGAAGAACAGGTCTCGTTTTGCTGTGTCTTGCGATTGAAAAATCCATTCAGGATTTAGCTGAAAATTTTCTAATCAATCCTCGCGAATTTAGATTTAATGCGGAAAAAGCTTTACGGGCACTGCGAATTCAGCGAGCAGAAATGATTACCACTCCAGAACAATTGATTTCCGCGATAGATTATTTTAATTATAGAATTGATCAGATTTGCGCAGCTCAACAAAACGATTGAGTAAAAAATTGACTCAAACCTTTATGCGTCTGTAAGTTTCTTGTTTACTCTCCACAATTAATAATTTGATATTAAACTCTAATAACAATAAAATGAACAATAAAATTTATAATATAACTAACAAAAGGAATTGATATGAATTATAAAAACTACTTTTCTGCATTATTTCTATTATTAAGTGCAGCTTGCTTTGCAAATGAAGATATTAAAACCAATTCTGAAAATTCATCTAAAGTTTTTTATCTCGAAGAAAAACTTGTAAGCAAGGAAATTTCTGTCGATGAACTCAATGATGAAAATTTTTCTTCCAAGATTGAAGAAGGATATGTTTTAGTCGACTTTTTTGCTCCTTGGTGTGGACCTTGCCGTTCTTTTGGTCCTATTTTCGTAAAAGTCGCTCAAGACATGCAAGGCATAGCCACATTTTATAAGCTCAACGTAGATAATGCTTCAAAGACCACCTCGGAGTATCAGGTTAAATCAATTCCAACCATTGTGCTTTTTCGAGATGGGAAAGAGATTTCACGTCACGTCGGCTCGCTAACTGAAGAAGGCCTCAAAGAATTTGTTGAATCAAATCTTTAAACATTGAGGAAAATTCTTTGTGCTGAGCAAACACTCTGTACAAAGAATTTTTATCATTTCTATCTCTCTTTATATAAACTAAAAGGCAAACGATGCAATTCCCAGGTTTCCCACCAAATCCTCTAAGCCCTTCGTCTACACTCCCCCCCTATCAACCAGAGGCTCAGAACCCTATCCCCCATCAAATATTACAAAGTATCTCAGTTCCATCAAGCGCAAGTAACAAAACCTTCCGAGCAACAAAAAGAAAATGGGATGAACACCAACCATCTTTTTCATCAAAGGCTCCAGGTACAGAAACGAAAGAACAATTGATTGAAAACAAAATCGACGATTTTTTTAGGAAAATGAATAGCTATTTAGAAAATATGGAAAAACTCACCCCTCAACAGTTTGAGCAATTTTGTCGGGCTTTCATCTTCGTATGCTCTTATTTCAAGAGATCTAATGTACTTGTATTTGATAAAAAATTTGATGAATTTCTGAGCTTTGAATCCTTAAAAAGGTTACCAGATTTTTTCCAAAAATTTTTGATACGCGTGCCCAACCATATCCC